>DASSSH010000094.1:0-7429 GCA_035708525.1 Candidatus Methylomirabilota bacterium | reverse complement strand
GAATATGTCGAGGCGGGCGGCCTCATGGCCTATGCGCAAAGCTACCGCGACTGCTTTCGCCGAGCTGCGGTCTACGTAGACAAGATCCTCAAGGGCGCCAAGCCCGCCGATCTGCCCGTCGAGCAGCCGACCAAGTTCGAGCTGGTGATCAACCTCAAGACCGCGAAGGCCCTCGGCCTGACGCTCCCGCCGTCGCTCCTGCAGCGGGCGGATGAGGTGATCCAATGATGGACCGGCGAGCGTTTCTCAGCACGCTCGCTGGCGGCCTCCTCACCAGGCCGCGCGCCGCCGAGGCGCAGCCGGAACGGAGGCGGCCGAGGATCGGGTTGCTCTTGGTCAATACACCGCTGGTCGATATGGTGGGACCGCAACCGAAAGCGGCGAATGCCAGAGCCTTCATCGACGGCATGCGCAATCTCGGCTGGATCGATGGGCAAAACATCACGATCGAGCGAAGGTCAGGCGAGGGAAAGGGGGTGGATCGTCTCCGCGAAATGGTGCGGGAGATGGTGTCGCTTGAGGTGGACCTCGTAGTGGTGAATTCGGCCTGGGCGCCCGAGATCGTCAAAGTGGAGTCGCGCGGAACCATGCCGCTGGTGGTGGTGTCGGGTAGTTCCGATGCCCTCATCCGGGGCGGGCATGTCGCCAGTGTTGCTCGGCCGGGCGGGACCGTGACCGGCGTCATGTTCAGTCCGGGGCCGGAGATATTCGCCAAGCACCTTCAGCTGCTCAAGGAGGCTGCCCCCAGGATCTCACGGGTCGCTCTTCTCTTTACTCCTCCCTTCAGCCCCAGCGGCCTTCGCGAGGTCGAGCGCGCCCTGAAGCTGACGATTATCCCTGTGGCCGTTGCTACCCCCGACGCGCTGGACAACGCTTTCGCCGCGATCAAACAACATCGCGTCGACGCGATTATTTTGGGGAGTTCCCCGTTTTTCTTTGGCCACAGGCACAAGATTATTGACTTTGCCGCAAGCCAACGTCTGCCCACCGTGTACTGGTGGCGTCCCTTTACGGATTCCGGCGGCCTTCTGTCCTACGGGGCGGATTGGGTCGATCTCCTTCGCCGCGCGGCGACCTACGTCGATAAGATCCTGAAGGGCGCGAAGCCCGGCGACCTCCCCATCGAGCAGCCGACGAAGTTCGAGCTGATCATCAACCTCAAAACCGCCAAGGCGCTCGGCCTGACGATCCCGCCGGCGCTGCTGGCGCGGGCGGACGAAGTGATTCGATGAGCGATGTGCTAGCAACTGAGCCAGCTCGCTTCACTCGAAGAGAAGTAGGAAAGGTTCAAAGACCAGGCCGTTGTGCCAGTGGTGGCGGCGGCTTGGTTTTCCTGTATCAGGAGATCGTGATCCCCTCCGACTCGTCTCCGGTAGGATCGCCGGCCTGGGCCCACCCTCGCCGCGTCCGAGAATGGGCTTTGTGTTTCCTTCGCTCCGAAATGGACTTGAATCCCGTCATCGTCCACGAGAGGGGGCTGACCGTCGTGGACGCCCGCGTCGCCCTGGAAGCGCAAACGGCCTGACCGGGCGCTCTCTTGCGGAGAACGACGCCTTGAAGCGATAGACGATGCGGCACCCCGGGGGTTCTACCCTTATTTTCGCCGCGTTCGTGTGGCTCGGCTGCGGCGCCCACGCCCCCGCGCAGCCGGCGCCGAGTGGGCCGACACCTCCCTTCGCCTTCGACACGCGGCCGAGCGACCCGAACCGGCCGACGGTGCCTCGAGGCAAACCCTACGACGGCCCGCTCATCGACACACACGCCCATCTCAACGCGCCGTCGGCCCGGCGCGGGAGCACCCACGCCGACATCCTTGCCGCCATCACGGCGGCGCGCGTCAGCCGCATCGTGCTCCTGCCCGCACCAAACGAAGGCGTCTTCCGCAACCCGCAGCCGACGCAGGCCGAGCGCCTCGACCTCGTGCGGACTTCAGGGGGCCGCGTGCTGCGGATGTGCGGCAGCGAATACCTGACCGACTGGATGAGCGACAGCGCGAGGCACGGCGTCACGGTTGACTCGAGGACTCTTGCCGGCAAGCTCGAGCAGCTCCGCGGCGACTTGAAGACCGGCACTTGCGCCGGCGTCGGCGAAATCGGGTTCCTTCACTTCGACACTGCCGGCGGCCAGCCGGTCGTCCGGCTGCCCGCTGCGTATCCCCCCTTCGCGGCGATCGCGCAGGTCGCGGCGGCGGCCGGAATGCCGATGGACATCCACGCCGAGCCGTTCGAGCCCGACGGGGCCACTTCGCACCATGCCGAGATCTACGGCACGATCGCCCTCCTGTTTCGCGACGCGGCGGGGCTCAAGCTGATCTATTCGCACAACGGCCTGACCAATTCGCGCAACGCGCGGGCCATGCTCGAAGCCTTTCCCGGCCTGATGATGAACCTGAGGTTTTTCCCGCGCGAGCCCTGGAAACACCTCGACCCGATCGTGAACGGGGAGGGTCGGCTCTACGCCGACTGGGCGGAGCTACTCAAGGAGATGCCGGACCGTTTCCTGATCGGCAGCGATTTTCTCTTCGGCTGGGACCCGCGACCGACCGAGGATTACGCCAGGCTCATGAACGTGACCCGCGGCATCCTGGGAGGCCTGCCGCTGGAGGTCGCCCGCAAGATCGCCTCGGAGAACGCGCAGCGCCTCTTCGGCCCGATACCGCGTTAAAGACAGCGCCCACGGCCTGCCCGGGAACGCCGATGACCTCGCCCAACCCGGACGGAAGCCTTCTCAGCCTTCGAGACGCAGGACCCGTCGGATGAATCGGCCCGCGGCCTCGCGCACCCTGTCCGGCTGATCGAGGTGCGGGGAGTGGCCGCAGCGGGGCAGCAGCAGGGATTCGGCCGGGCCGCTGTGCCGTCGGCGTCCGAGAATGAAGAGGGCTTTTTCGTGTCGTCGAGCGACAGCGCGATGCGCGAAAAAGGCGCGTTGAACGAAGCCGCCCGCCGACCTCCGCGACCGACGCCAGCTCTCCGGTAGGATCGCCGGCCTGGGCCCGCCCGCGCCGCGTCCGAGAATGGGCTTTGTGTTTCCTTCGCTCTCAACAGCGCGTCGACGGTGAGACGTCGGGCACCTGGAGCGTCGCAAGCTTCTCGCGGAACGCCTCCGGAGCGCGCACGGGCCTTCCAGCTTCAGTTAGAAACGCGCCCGTCACCGCGGCCGTCACCACAAGCCTCCGGCTGGTCGCCTCGCGGATCTCCTGGTGCCACAGCGTTCGCGCCCCCCGCATTTCGCGGACGTGAGTCACGATCTCGAGCGTCTCACCGGGGCCGGCCGGCGAGTGATACTTCACGGACAGCTCGGCCGCCACTGCGAGGATGCCTTGTCGTCGCATCTCGCCTAGGGACAGCCCGACCGCGTCGAGCGCTTCGACGCGCGCGGTCTCGAGGTAATGGACGTAGCTGGCGTGGTTCACGTGCCCGTAGGCGTCGGCCTCGTAGTGGCGGACCTTCAGGCGCCAGCGCATCGGCTGTCCCACGGCCCATCCTCCTCGGTGTGTGGCTTCGTGGCGGCGAGGCGGAGCAGCACGTAATCGGCCCTCCAGGCGCCGGCGGCGTCGCAGAGCGCCGGGCGCATGGCCTCCACGACCTCGCGCACGAACGTCGCGCGCTCCGAGCGTGGGAGCACGGCCGTGAAGCTCTCGAAAAAGGTTTCCATCCAGCCTTCGATGTCGTCGGGCAAAGGGGTCGGCCGCGGGGTCTGCACGATGGAAGCGATTCGGAAGCCTCGGGCAGCCAGTCGCCCGGCGTAGTCGTCCAGCGCCGGGAAGTAGAAGGGGTTGAGCCGCGCGCCGTCGATGTCGCGACGAGCCAGGGCGTCGTAGAACGCCCCCACGACGGTGTCGATGCAGCCGGCCCCGCCCAGCTCGGCGACGAAGCGCCCGCCCGGGCGGAGCGCCCGCCACACCCCCGCGATCACCGCGTCGGCCTCGCGCATCCAGTGGAGCGCCCAGTTGCTGAAGACGGCGTCGAACTCGCCCTCAAATGTGAGGCGCTGGCCGTCCATCACGCGCGCGTCGAGACCGCGCCGGCGCGCCGCCGCCACCTGCTCGGGGCTCGTGTCGACGGCGACCACCCGGCAGCCGCCGGCCGCCAGCTTCTCCGTGAGGGCGCCGTCGCCGGAGCCGAGATCGAGGATGCGTTCGCCGCGCCGTGGCGCGAGGAGCTCGAGCACGGGTGTCGCGAGGTCGGCGACGTAGCGCGCGTTCCGGGCGTAGCGCTCGGGGTCCCACGTCTGGGGCATCGTCATGCGCCCGGTGGGCGGAGCGCGACCATGGTGGCGAGCATCGCGGCCACCCTCTTCGGCTCGGCGCCGGTCAACGCCCACACCTCGCCGGTGCAGACGGTGAGCGCGCGTCCCGGTTTCACGACACGCCCGCGCGCGAGCAGCCGCTCGCCGCGCGCGGGGGAGACGAAGTTGACCTTGTACTCGACGGTGAGCACGTCCGCGCCGGCCGGCATCAGGCTCATCGCCGCGTAGCCGCAGGCCGTGTCCACGATGGCCGTCACGATCCCGGCGGCGACGTAGCCGTGCTGCTGCGTGAGGTCACCGCGCACGGGCATCTCGATGTCGACTTCGCCCGGGGCGATCCTCGCCAGGCGGGCGCCGATGGTCGACATGAGCGTCAAGCGAGCGAAGCTCTCGTGGACTCTCGCGTCGAAGTCCGGTGCCGCCGGCCTGAAGTCGGTCATCGTGTGAGGCCTCCCGTCCCCTCAGTACGCCTGTCCATGAACGATCGTCAGTTCATGACTCACGGTCATCATCAGGTGAAAAAAAATTCAGCCTTGCCTCCCCGCCTGAACTCCCCTTCTGAGTCCATGGATCAGCAGCTCCATGTTCGTTCGCACCAGCTCCTCGACCGGCAGATTGAAGCCCGTCGTGTGGTGTGGGTGCTCCTCGTACATGAGGATGATCCCGTTGCTCGACGCCCAAGCGATCGCCGCGGCCTTCGTGGCGTCCACCGTCGGCGAGAATGTTCCCTCGTCGATTCCCTTCTGGATCAGGGTCGCCAGCGGCGGCAGACCCTGACACTCGGACGGGTTCGCGCAGGTCTTGGCTCGGACGTCCGAATGGGAGCAGAAGAAGAGCAGCCTGAAGTACTGGGGCTCCTCCCGGTAAAGGCGACAGTACGCGTCGCAGAGCCGGCGGAGATTCTCGTCGGCCGGAAGCGCCGGGTCCACGGCCTCGGTGAAGCGCTTTCCCACGAGCGCCAGCCCCTCGTCCATCAGCGCCATGAACATCTCTTCTTTGGCGTTGAAGTGCAGGTAGATCGTCCCTTTGGCGACCTCGGCCCGCTGGGCGACGTCGTCGATGGTGCTGGCAAGCAGGCCTTTCTCGGCGAAGACCTCTTTCGCCGCTTTCAGTATGGCCTCGCGGCGGCTTGCCTTCTCTCGTGCCCTGCGATCCTTGGTCCCCATAGATACCAGAGGTCACTAAATGACCATTGGTCACAGAGCCTTGTCAAGCGGAAATGTCGAAGCCGCCCGGCTACGCCCGGCACAGCCGAGCCGCCGTCACTGGGCCGAAAAGATGGACGAGGCAGGCGACCTGCTCCTGCTCTCGGAGCAGGACCGCGCACGCTGGGATCAGGAGCTCATCGCCAAGGGCCTGGATCACCTCGAGCGCGCCGCGACGGGCAGCGAGGTCACGCCGTATCACGTCGAGGCGGCGATTGCGGCCACGCATGCGGTCGGCCGCGATCAGGCGTCGACCGACTGGGCGTACATCGTGCGCCTCTACGACGACCTGCTGGCGCTCAAGCCCTCGCCCGTGGTTGCGCTCAATCGCGCCATCGCAGTGGCCATGGCGGACGGGCCGGCCGCCGGCATCGCCGCCATCGAGCGCATCGCAGGCGATCCCGCGCTGGCGCGCTACTACCTGCTGCCGGCCGCGCTGGGCGGCCTCTGGCTCAAGCTAGGCGACCCTGCCCGCGCCGCCCACCACTACCGCGACGCCCTCACGCGAGCCTGCTCCGCCCCCGAGCGCCGCTTTCTCGAACGCCGGTTGCGCGAAGTTCAGCCGCCGGGTGTCTCCTGAGGAGCTCTACGCGCGGCCCTCGTAGGCTTTCCTCAATCCCCCGATGTCGATCTTCTTCATCTTCAGCATCGCCCCCATGACCCGCCTTGCCTTTTCCGGATCCGCGTCCTGCAGCATCTCGACCAGGCTGACCGGAACCACCTGCCACGACACGCCGAATCGATCCTTGAGCCACCCGCACTGTACCTCCTCGCCGCCGTCCGAGAGCTTGCGCCAGAAGTGGTCTACTTCATCTTGCGTCTCGCAGTTCACGACCAGCGATATCGCCTCGGTGAACTTGAACATCGGCCCGCCGTTCAACGCCGTGAACTCTTGCCCATCGAGCTCGAACGCCACCGTCATGACCGATCCCTTGGGTCTTCCGGCGGCCCTCGACGCCTCCTCGTCGTAGCGGGTGACGCTCCCGATCCGGGAATTCTTGAAGATCGATACGTACAGCTTCGCGGCCTCTTCGGCCTGGTGATCGAACCACAAGAATGGCGTGATTCTTTGCACTGCTTTCCGCATCGGTGCCTCCTCTGTGCCGGACTTTCGCCTCCATCAATAGGTCGAATGGAGAGCCCTCAAATCGACAGCATCTCACTCTTTGAGGCGCCTCGACACCTTTGGCGATCTGGGACGCAGCACCGCGAACTCCTGCCGACGCCGTGGCTGTATCAGGAGATCGTGATCCCCTCCGACTCGTCTCCGGTAGGATCGCCGGCTGGGCCCGCCCCTGGATAGGCTTGGGGAGGTGAGGGCGCCACGAGTATGCGCGTTGAGATTACTTCCCATGTGCTGGAGGCTGGCCGCCGTGAGCGGATAGCCGACATATCGGGTTGACTCCGAACGGCCCCATGGGTAGTGTGGCGAGGCCCGGCCCGATTTCCCCCAAGTCCTCGAAAGAGTTCCAGGCCCGATGCCGGGACGATGAGGCGTGTCGGAAGTACCTGGCCGCCTGCCGGTGGCCCGAGGGCTTTCGCTGGCGGCGCTGCGGGCAGCCTGAAGCCTTCGAGTTGGCTCAACGGGGGTTATGGCAGTGCAGATGCGGGCGGCAAACTTCGGTGACAGCGGGCACGGTCCTGCATCGGACGCGCCTGCCGCTGACGGTGTGGTTCTGGCCACCTATCTTGCGATCACCCACACCCCAGGGCTGTCGGCGGTACAGCTGCACCGCCAGCTCGGGCTCGGCAATGAGACCGCCTGGGCCCTCCTGCAGCGCATGAAGCTGGACGTCCTCCCGAAGGGTGTGCTCGACGTCAGCGAGCTGAGGCGCGTGCTCCGGGAAGTCCGCGGCGGCGACGCGGTGCCGTATCAGGAGATCGTGATCCCTGATCCCCTCCGACTCGTCTCCGGTAGGATCGCCGGCTTGGGCCCACCCTCGCCGCGTCCGAGAATGGGCTTTGTGTTTCCTTCG
>DASSSH010000093.1:0-2339 GCA_035708525.1 Candidatus Methylomirabilota bacterium | reverse complement strand
GATATTTCCCATCTGATCGACGGTGACGGCAAGCCCGGCCTCGCGCATCCAGCGCACGAGGAGGTCGCGCCCCCGCCGGTCGTCGTCGGTGAGGGCCTGGCGGTTGAGCCCGCCGTTCGGCGTCTCGCCGATCCGGCCCAGGGCCTCCATGCTCGCTTCCAGCCGCTTGCGGTTGATGCGCATCGTCCCTCCTCGTGGGCCCAAGCCTCGCTTGCGGCCGGCCCTCCTGTCAAGGCGGCGGCCGCCGCATGCTAGACTCGGGCCGATGTCCCACGCGCGCCACCTCACGCCCGACAATGTCCGCTTCTGCCCGATCTGCGCGGGCGAGCTGACACGGCAGATCGTGGATGCCTATGGCAAGCAGGAGCTGGTCTGTGACGGCTGCGGGTTCATCTTCTACCTCAACCAGAAGGTCGTGGCCGGGACGATCCCGCTGGTGGACGGGCGCATCCTGCTCACGCGGCGGGCCATCCATCCGGCGCACGGCAAGTGGACGTTCCCCGGCGGCTACGTCGACTGGGGCGAGACGGTCTCCGAGGCGGCGGTCCGGGAGACCTACGAGGAGACCGGCCTTACGGTGGACCTGGGCGATCTGGTCGGCGTGTATTCGTATGCCGGCGCCCCGGTGGTCATCGTGGTGTACGAGGCCCAGGTGACGGGCGGCACCATCGCGCTCTGCCACGAGAACGACCGGGTCGAATGGCTCGCGCCGGTGGAGATCCCGTGGGAGGAGCTGGCCTTCCCTTCCACGGAGGCCGCGCTGCGCGACTTCCTCGCCCGCCGGCGCTAGCAGGCTGCGGAAAAAACTCGCAGGCCGATCAAAAAGGTCCAGATGCGAGGCGGCGAGGGAGGCCGCTGCCCGAGGCGTACTGGCTGTACGTTGACGGCAGCGGCGACCGAGCCAACGACGCAGATGGGCCTTTTTCAGCGGCCTGCTAGGCGGTGCGGTTCTTCGCAGGCGGAAGCGCGCCGTCTGCTAAAGCCTCGCGAAAGGGTGGTGCGTCTGGAGTGATCCGCTCGGCTATGTACCCGCCCGGTTCGAGTCGGTCCGTAAAGGCGCTCCGAGGGCGAAAGCCACCGCCTCGGGCAGGGTCATCCCGCCCCCCCGGCCCCTGGCTTCCTCCACCGCTTCACGGCTCAATCCCGTGCCGGCCGCTTCCATGCGGCGTTCGAGATCGCTGTGCCAAGACGGCGGGGCCGCGGCGCCGATGATCCGTCGCAGCGAGGCGGCGGCGGAGGCAAGGCAGATCGCGCGAGCCGGCTGAGCCTCGGCCGAGGCCAGACCCGCGAACCCCTCCAGAATGAACGCGATGCCCCGCCGGTCCCCGACTTCCCTCAAGACCTCCAGGCCCTCTGTCAGGCTCGCTCGTGCCACGTCGTACTCGCCCTGGTCGCGGGCCAACCCGGCCATCATGGCCAGAACATTGGCGGTGTTCTGCCGATCCCCGAGCTCGCGCCAGACGCCCAGGCTCTCCTCGAGACGGGCGTGGGCCACGCCGAGCCTGCCCTGGGCCTGTGCCACGATACCCAACGCGGTGAGCGCCCAGCCGAACCCGACACGGTCGCCCAAATGCCGCCAGAGCGCCAGACTCTCCTCCAGGTGGACCTCGGCCCTGTCAGGGTCGCCCTGATCGCGGGCGATGAGCCCCAGGTTGCCGAGCGAGGCCGCGATGCCTTCTGTGTCACCAATGCGCTTCAACAGCTCCAGGCTCTCCTCGAACAAAGAGCGGGCGGCGGCGTAATCCCCCTGATATCGAGTAAGGAACCCCAGGTCCACGAGCGCCCAGCCGATGCCGCGGGGATCGTCCGTCTCGCGGTAGATGTCCAGGCTTTCCTCGAACAGTGTCCGCGCCTTGCCATAGTCACCTTGCTCGCGGACCAACCGTCCTGCTGCGTGCAGGGCCTTCGCGCGCGACGTCGTACGTCCTTGGGCGCCTGGTAACGAGAGCAGCGCCGCCATCCGCTCCGAACCCTCCATGATGTAGCCGCGCGCCCGCCAGAATCGCCTCAACGCCGCGCCCAGGCGTAGCCCGTGGTCAACCGGCCCGTATCGGGCCAGCCACGAGAGCGCAGCTCGGAGGTTGTCGTGATCCGCCTCCAGGCGATCCAGCCATGCAGCCTGCTGGGGTCCAATGAGGCCGGGTTCCGCCTGCTCGGCCAGCGTGAGACAGTGGTCGGCATGGCGACGATGAAACCGGTCGGACTCCCCCGCTTCGACCAGCCGTTCGAGGGCATACTCCCGGATCGTCTCGAGCATCCTGAAGCGTGGCTCGGCATCTCCCTCCTCATCGCGTCGCAGGAGGCTCTTGTCGACGAGGGACGCGATGCCGTCGAGGACC
>DASSSH010000092.1:0-26385 GCA_035708525.1 Candidatus Methylomirabilota bacterium | reverse complement strand
TGGCGATGCGCATCGGCCCGGCTAGAGGATCAACATCGCGTCGCCGTAGGAGTAGAATCGATAGCGCTCGGTGACCGCGTGGCGGTAGGCGGCCAGGATGAGCTCGCGGCCGGCGAACGCCGCGACGAGCAGCAGCAGGGTCGAGCGCGGGAGATGGAAGTTGGTGAGCAGCGCGTCCACGACGCGGAAGCGATGGCCGGGGTAGATGAAGAGGTCGGCCGCGCCGGCGCCGGGCCGGACCTGCCACTGGTCGTCGCAGGCCCACTCGAGCGTCCGTGTCGTCGTCGTCCCCACGGCAATCACCCGCCGGCCTTCCCGCCGGGCCCGGTTGACAGCCAGCGCGGTCGCCTCGGGAACCTCCACGGGCTCGCCCTCCATCCGGTGGTCCTCGACGCGAGCGCTGCGCAGTGGACGAAACGTCGCCGGTCCCACGTGCAGGGTCACGTAGTGCCACTCGACGCCCGCGGCATCGAGGCGCCCGAGCAGGTCGCCGGTGAAGTGCAGGCCGGCCGTGGGCGCGGCGACCGAGCCGTCCTCGCGGGCGTATACGGTTTGATACCGTTCGCGATCCTCGGGCTTGGGCGCGTCGTGACGGGCGATGTACGGCGGCAGCGGCGGCAAGCCGTGGCGCTCGAGCAGCTCCCGCACCGGCCACGGCGCCTCGATGTCCACGACGCGGACGCCCTCGGCGCACTCCTCGACGACCGTGGCCCGCGCCGCCCCGCCGGCCAGGGTGACCCAGGCGCCGCGACGGCAGCGCCGCGCCGGCTGGACCAGGGCCTCCCAGCGCGCGGGTGCGATCGGACGCAGCATCAGCAGCTCCACGCGCGGACCGGCGGACTCGAGCACGCCCAGCAGCCGCGCCGGGATGACGCGACTCTGGTTTGCGACCAGACAGTCGCCGGGGCGCAGCAGCGCGGGGAAATCGCTGAAGCGCCGGTCCGCCCACGAGCCCTCCCGACGATCGAGGACCAGGAGGCGGGAAGCATCCCGCGGCTCGGCCGGCTCTTGGGCGATCAGCTCAGGCGGGAGGTCGTAGTCGAAGCGCGTCACATCCATGACGGGCGCAGTGTAACGTGCGGTGCGGACCGGAGCCAGCGGCGCGGCCGAGGTGGGCGGTTATCCGATCTTCGAGCCCGGCGTGACGTCGAAGTCGGGCCGGAGCAGGATCACCTCGCCTGCCTCGCTGTACGCGCCGAGCACCAGCACCTCGGAGGTGAAAGGCCCGATCTGCTTGGGCGGAAAATTCACCACGGCCACGACCAGGCGTCCGACCAGATCCGGCGGAGCATAGCGGTCGGTGATCTGGGCGCTCGAGCGCTTGACGCCCAGGGGCCCGAAGTCCACCCAGAGCTTGATCGCGCGCCGTCGGGCTTCGGGGAAATCCTGCGCGTCGACCACCCGCCCGACTCGCATGTCCACCCGCTCGAAGTCGCCCCAGGAAATAACCATGGGGGCAGCCCGACGACTACCGCGAAACGGGAAAGGCCGGCAGCGTGGCCAGAACGGCGCCCGGGTAGTAGTACTCGACGATCTGGCGCGCGGTGTAGCCGAGGTCGGCCATCGTCTTGGAGCTCCACTGGTCGAGCCCCACCCCGTGACCGTAGCCACGCCCCGCGAAGCGCGCCGCCGAGCCGACGACCGCCACCGCGAAGAGCGTGCTCTTGAGCGTGTCGTAGCCGATGAGCCGTCGCAGCTCGTTTCCGCGGAGCGTGACGCTGCCCGCCGTGCCTCGCACGGCGATCCGGGACACGCGAAGCGACGCGCTTCGCTCGACCACCTCGAGCGCGGTCACGCGCCCGACGCTGATCCCGGCCCGCTGGAGCAGCGCGGACAGCTCGGCGAGCGGTAGCTCGATCCGCCATTGCTGATGGGGGGAGGCGGAGGGAAACTCCACGCGCACCGGCCTGAGCGCCGGCAGGGTGGTCGAGGCGAACACGGCGCGCGGGTCCTCGGTGTGGCCGCCGCTGTCGGTATGGTAGAAGGCCGGGAAGAGCCCCCCGTCCCACAGCAGCACCTGCCCCTCGGTCTCCCGCACCGCCGGCCAGATCGGCGAGTCCGGCGGCACGCGGCCCGCATACTGCTGGTTCAGGTTCGACGCGATGATGTGATAGGGCTTGCCCCCGTTGAGCTGGCGGTAGTAGGCGGCATAGGTCCGGGCGACGATGGCCTGGGCCTTGAGCATCTCGGCCGGCATCTTCTCGCCCGCCTCGGCCTTGACGGTTCCCGCCAGGTACTCGTCGAACGGCACCTCATTGACCACCGCCAGCGCGTCCCCGTTGGGCACGATCTCGATGACGCCGGGGTACTCACGGCCGTTGAACCGCAGGAAGCCGGCATCCGCGGGCGCGAGCCTCAGCCCGTTCACGCGGCGGCCCCGCACCTCCACGGCGCCGTTGCGCTGGACGGCGCGCACCCAGCTCGGCGTCTCGTCCAGCACGACCTGGCCGCTCAGGTCGCTCACCATCATGGACGCGCCGCCGATCTCCACTGTCCTGACGCCTTCGCTGAGCGCGACCCGGATATCGTCGGCGGCCGAGGCGGCGCCGGTCCAGGCGAGGACCATGCTCGCCACGAGGACCGGGAGCAGGCTGGCCACGCGGTGGGCTAGCGGCGCCCGAGGAAGGACAGCAGCAGGCTCAGGAGAATGGAGATGAGGATGGAGGTGGTCAGGGGGAGATAGAACTTCCAGTTGCCCCGGTCGATATAGATGTCGCCCGGCAGTCGTCCGAGCCATGGCACCTTTCCCGAGAGGTTTCCTGCCAGGAGCAGGATTCCTCCCACAACTATCATCACGAGCCCGAATCCCAGAAGGATTTTCCCCACCTCGGACATCGACGGGCCCCGCTACTGCAGCGGCAGTTGGGTCTGACCGCCGGGGGAGGCGGGTGGCGCGTAGCCTAGATGGGCATAGGCCGCGGCCGTGGCCTTCCTCCCGTTGGGAGTGCGCACCACGTAGCCGATCTTGAGGAGAAACGGCTCCACGACCTCGGCGAGCGTCTCGGCCTCGTCATTGATCGTGGCCGCGATGGCCTCGAGCCCCGCCGGACCGCCGCTGAAGTGCTCGATGATGGCCGCGAGGAAGCGACGGTCGAGCCGATCGAGTCCGGCGCTGTCCACGCCTTCCTGGTCCAGGGCGCGCCGGGCGGCATCGCCCGTGACGACACCGTCGCCCTTGACCTGGGCGTAGTCGCGCACGCGCCGCAGCAGGCGGTTGGCGATGCGCGGCGTGCCGCGGGAGCGCCGCGCGATCGCCTCGGCGCCGCCGGGCTCCACGGCGGCGCCGAGAATGGAGGCTGAGCGGCGGATGATGGCGCCGAGCTCGTCGTCCGAGTAGAAGTCCAGGTGATGGAAGATCCCGAAGCGCTCGCGCAGGGGCGACGAGAGCATCCCGGGGCGCGTGGTCGCCCCGACGAGCGTGAACGGGCGGAGCGGGATGCGCATGGTTCGGGCGTTGAGCCCCTTGTCCATGACGAAGTTGACCGAGAAGTCTTCCATGGCCGGATAGAGCAGCTCCTCGACGATGCGCGGCAGGCGGTGGATCTCGTCGATGAAGAGCACGTCTCGCTCGCCGAGATTGGTCAGGATGCCCATGAGATCCGCCCCGCGCTCGAGCGACGGGCCCGCCGTGGTGACGATGGCCGCGTCCATCTCGTTGGCCAGGATAGTGGCGAGCGTCGTCTTGCCCAGGCCGGGCGGCCCGGAGAGCAGCACGTGGTCCAGCGGCTCCCGGCGCTGGCGCGCAGCTTCCACCGACACCCGCAGGCTCTCGACGGCGGCCCGCTGGCCTACGTACTCGTCGAGCCGCTGGGGGCGTAGCTGCCGCTCGACCTGGACTTCTTCGGGCAGGACCAGCCGGCTCATGACGCGCGCCTCGTCGGTCATGGCTTATCCTCGAACCATTTCACCGCTCGCCTCGCCGCGCTCGTGCCTCCGGCAACTCGGCCGCGTCTCGTCTCGCACTACTTCGCTCTTTGCCCGCGATAGATCTCGTCGAACAGCTCCTCGGGCGTGCTGATGCCCGGCCGCCGGCCGAGCGCGGCCGTGATGAGCTGGGCGGCCTCGCTCGGCCGGTGGCCCAGCTGCTTGACGAGCACCTCGAACACCATGCCCCGCAGGCCGTCGTCATCGGCGATCGCGGCGGGCGCGGCCGGACCGGGCTCGCGCGGGATCGGTCCCGTCTGGGCCAGGGCGAACTTGGCGACCTTGGCCTGGAGCTGCGCCACGATGTTCTTCGCCTTCTGCGGGCCAATCCCGGGCAGCCGGCGGAGATAGCCTTCGTCCTGACGCGCGATGGCGCCGGCGATCTCGGCGACGGGCGCGGCCAGCGCCCGCGCCGCCACGAGGGGACCCACGTCCTTGACCGTGATGAGCTTCTCGAAGAACTCCTTGTCCAGCTCCGAGGTGAACCCGATCAGCACGGGCCGCGGCTGGTTCTGGGTGGCGTGATAGTGGATCGACAGCGCAATCTCGTCTGCGGCGTCCCCCTCACCGGGCTTGGCGTCCACGAGCTCGCGCTGGACGACCGGGGGGACGAAGACCTCGTAGCCGACCCCGGCGGCCTCGACCACGAGACGATCCTCGAACTTCCGCCGCAGCCGCCCACGCAGCGAGGCGATCATCGCGTCGCCCGCCTCACCGCGCGGCCCACGGGAAGCCGGCCGGTCACGCGGGCCAGCCCCGTGACCGCCAGCCCCAGCGCGTCGGCCACGTGGGACGGCCGGGGCAGGTCTTTCAGCCCCAGGATGGTCTGCACCGCCCGCTGGACCTGCGCCTTGCCGGCCGACCCGTTGCCCGTCACGGCCCGCTTCACCTCCGACGGCGACAGCGCCAGGACCGAGACGCCCAGCTGGCGGGCCGCCAGATAGATCACTCCGCGGGCGTGCCCCATGAGGATGGCCGTGCGGGGAAACTTGTACTCGGTGTAGAGATCCTCGACCACCAGCAGGCCGGGCGAGTAGGACTCGATCAGGCGGCCGACGGCCCGGTGAATGGCGTTGAGCCGCGCTTCCAGGGACTGGGTGGCGGAGGTGCTGATGACCCCAGCCTCGGTGACGGCCACGCCGCCCGTCCCGGCCTCGAGCACGCCGAAGCCGGTGGCGATCAGGCCGGGGTCCACGCCCATGACCCGCAGCGCGCTAAGCCGCGGTGATGGCGTCGAGAACCTCGTCGGCGATGTCGTAGTTGGCGTAGACGGACTGGACGTCGTCCTGCTCCTCGAGGGCCTCGATCAGCCGCAGCACCGCCGCGGCATCCTTGCCCTCCACTCGCACCGTGGACTGCGGGACCATGTCCACCTTGGCCTCCAGCACCGGCATCCCCTGCCGCTCCAGCGCCTGGCGGACCGCCTCCATTTCATCAGGCGTCGTCGTGATCTCGAAAACTTTTTCCACGAGCTTGACGTCCGTGGCCCCGGCGTCCAGCGCCTTTTCCAGCAGGTCGTCCTCCTTGACCTTGTCGGCGTCGACGTGGATCAGCCCGCGCCGCTCGAACATCCAGGCGACGCAACCGGCGGTGCCCATCCGGCCCTCGTGCTTCTCGAAGACATGGCGGATTTCCGGGCCCGTCCGGTTCTTGTTGTCGGTCAGCGTCCGCACGAGCACCGCGACCCCACCGGCCCCGTACCCCTCGTAGGTGATCTCCTCGTACTGCTCGCCCGGCAGCTCGCCCGTCCCCTTCTGGATGGCGCGCTTGATATTGTCGGCCGGCATGTTGGCCCCCCGGGCCGATTCCATGGCCGCCTTGAGCCGGAGATTGCCCTTGGGATCCCCGCCGCCGTGCTTGGCAGCGACCGTGATCTCGCGGAGGATCTTCGAGAAGAGCTTCCCCCGCTGGACATCCGTCTTGCCCTTCTTCCGCTTGATCTGGGACCAGCGTGAGTGTCCGGACATGGCTCCTACCTTCCTTCGTGGATGGCTGCTTTCAGACGCTTGACCCGCTCCAGCCGCCGCGCACGGCGATCGAGCGCCTCGGCCCACCGTCGCTGCTCGCCGGGTGTCTGCGGCGTGAACGGCGGGCACGGGCGCGGCCGCAGGTCGGCCCCGAGGTGCACGTAGGTGAGGTACGCTGTGCAGGCATGCCGCACGTCGCCCGACCACGGCACTTCGCTCAGGACCTTGACCCCGATCTCCAGCGACGAGGTCCCGACGTGGTTGAGCGCCGCCTTGAACGTCATCACCTCGTTGCTCCGGATCGGAGCGTAGAAGTCCAGCGCGTCCAGGCACGCCGTCATCACGAGGCCGCGGTTGTAGCGCATGGAGAGGATGCCGCCCGCCTCGTCGATGTCCATGAGCAGCTTGCCGGCGAACATCGTGCTCCCGAACTGCGCGTCCTCGGGGAGCACGGACCGGCACGACTCGAAGCGCCAGCGGAGCTCCTCCGTGGCGTCGTCCGCCGTCTCCCGCACCCGCTCGGCCCGGCGCGCGAAGCGCTGCAGGCGGTGGCTCCGGCGCTCCTGGGCGGCGGCGAAGAGCGCCTCCTCCTCGGCGCCGCGGGGCTCGATCCGCTGCGGGACGGGTATCGGCCTGACCTCTTCGTCCACCTTGACGAAGACCAGGTGGGAGGACAGCGTGAGCGCTCTCCGCCCCGTGGCGGGCTCCTCGGCCCAGACCCGCACCCCCACCTCGAGCGAGCAGCGGCCGATGTATTCCACCTGGGCCCTGAGCACTGCCACTTCCCCCACCTTGACCGGATGGAGGAAGTCGATGTCGTCCATCGCCCCGAGCACCACGTTGCCTCGAGCCACCCGGGCGGCCGCGATGGTCCCGCATGTGGCGATCCACTGCATCATGCGACCGCCGTGGATCTGCCCGGGCGCCCCCGCGTGCTCGGGGAACACCCAGTTGACCACCTCGGTGGCGGTGTCGGAGATTGATGGCATCGGTCAGCGCGCGGGATCGGGCCGGTCCGCCCCGGAGGCCCGTAAACTTTCCATTTGTCTATCACGATGCCGGGTCGTTGACAACCGGGGGCTTGCGCCCTAGGGTGGGTCCACCCCACTCGCGCCCGAGGAGGCTACTGACATGGACTTCGAGTACTCGAAGCGGACCAAGCAGTACATGGAGCAGCTCACCGACTTCATGAACAAGTACGTCTATCCGGCCGAGCCCATCTTCCACGACCAGGTCAACGCCGGGCCCACCCGCTGGCAGGTTCCCCCCATCATGGAGGAGCTCAAGGCGAAGGCGCGAGAGCGGGGGCTCTGGAACCTCTTCCTGCCCGAGAGCAGCCGGGGCGCGGGCCTCACCAACCTCGAGTACGCGCCCCTGTGCGAGATCATGGGCCGCTCGCCCATCGCGCCCGAGGCCTTCAACTGCTCGGCGCCCGACACCGGCAACATGGAAGTGCTCGAGCGCTACGGCACCCCGGAGCAGAAGAAGCAGTGGCTGGAGCCCCTGCTGGAGGGCAAGATCCGCTCGGCCTTCGCCATGACCGAGCCCAGGGTCGCCTCGTCGGACGCGACGAACATCGAGGCCAGCATCGCGCGCGACGGCGATCACTACGTCGTCAACGGCCACAAGTGGTGGACCTCCGGCATCGGCGATCCGCGCTGCAAGATCCTCATCTTCATGGGCAAGACCGATCCGCGGAATCCGGACAAGTACAAGCAGCAGTCCATGATCCTGGTGCCCCGGGACGCCCCGGGCATCAAGGTGGTCCGCATGCTGACGGTGTTCGGCTACGACGACGCACCCCACGGCCACGGGGAGGTGGTGTTCGAGAACGTGCGGGTGCCCGCCTCGAACATGCTCCTCGGCGAGGGCCGCGGCTTCGAGATCGCCCAGGGTCGCCTGGGACCGGGGCGCATCCATCACTGCATGCGCCAGATCGGCGTGGCCGAGCGGGCGCTGGAGCTCATGTGCCAGCGCGCCACGACCCGTGTCGCCTTCGGCAAGCCGCTGGCCGACAACGACATCACGCTGGAGCGGATCGCGCAGTCGCGGATCGAGATCGACCAGGCCCGTCTGCTGGTGCTCCACGCCGCCTACATGATGGATACGGCGGGGAACAAGGCGGCCAAGCAGGCGATCGCCGAGATCAAGGTCGCGGTGCCGAACACGACGCTGGCGGTCGTGGAGCGGGCGATGCAGCTGCATGGCGGCGGCGGGGTGAGCCAGGCCTTCCCGCTGGCGACGATGTGGGCGCATTCGCGGACGCTGCGCTTCGCCGATGGCCCGGACGAAGTGCATCGGCGGCAGATCGGGAGGCTCGAGCTTCGCAAGCACGGCTAGCACCGAGCCGTCACCCGAGTCACTTCGCTCCGCCGCTCGGCACGCCGAGCACCGGGGCAGCCTCGCCGGGGGGGTCAGCGGCCGAGGGGCGGGAGGCCGAGCGGAGGGGCGCCGGCCTGGACTTCGAGCCAGACCCGGTCCAGCCGGTGATTGCCGCTGGGGTGCAGCCTGAAGTTCTTGACCTCGGGGCGGACGACGGCCCAGTGCAGCCTCACGTAGAGGGGGATCCAGGGCATCTCCTCCGCCAGCATGGCCTGGGCCCGCACGTACAGCCGCTGGCGCTCGGGCCGGAAGGAGAGCTGGCTGCCGCGGATCAGGAGATCGTCCAGCCGCGCGTTGCGGTAGAAGGACATGTTGAGCGCCCCCGGCCCCTTGATCGCCCCCTCGCTGCTCGACAGCGGGTAGAGCAGAAAATGCGGGTCACCGCCCTCCACCCGCGCTTCGAGCAGGGCTATTTCGTGGTCGCCGTTCTGGGCGAGCGCGAGCGCGCCGTCCGGGCTGTCCAGCTGGATCGGCACCGTGATCCCGGCCGCCGCCAGCGAGGCGCGCAGGACCTCGGCGATCCGGCCGGTGTCGAGTCGGCGACTCCCTTCCGCGACGAGCAGCGCCGCGGCGGTCCCGCGCGCAAATCCTGCCTCGCTCAGCAGGCGCTTGGCGGCCTCCGCGTTGGCCTCCAGCAGCGGCGGGCCCTCCCGGCGCCCCCAGACCCCCGGTGGTAGGAAGGCCTGGAGCGGCGCGGCCACCTGGCCCAAGGCCGCGGCCAGCTGGGCCGGATCGAGCGCCGCCGCAAGAGCCCGCCTCACCTTCACCTTGTTGAGCGGCTCCTTCTCCGTCTGAAGCGCGAGATAGCCCACGCGCCAGCCCGGAATGGACAGCGCCCCGGCCAGTCGTGTCGGCGGTGTCGACGGCACGA
The DNA here is from genome assembly GCA_035708525.1 of Candidatus Methylomirabilota bacterium. Lineage (GTDB taxonomy): Bacteria > Methylomirabilota > Methylomirabilia > Rokubacteriales > CSP1-6 > DASSSH01. The sequence goes on along the minus strand of DASSSH010000092.1, from coordinate 17,241 downwards.
GGATGTCGAGACCTTGCGAGTCGAGTGCCGCCTCCGCGCGCCCTTCGTCCGAGGCGTCGAGGAAGATGACGCGGGCGACTTTCGGCGCCCCGCCCCAGTAGCCTGGATTGGCGTCGAGCACCAGCCGCCCCGTGCCCGTCTCGGCGACGCTGAATGGTCCGGTGCCCAGCCATCGCTGGCCGGCCGAGCCGCCCGGCAGGACGATGGAGAAGGCCGGGTGGGCCAGGACGGTGAGGAGCGGCGCGTACGGCAGGAGCAGGCTGATCCGGATCGTCCGCTGGTCCACGACACGGATGTCCTTGATGACCCCGGGGCTGCCGCGCAGCAGCCTGGGCGCCGCGGCGTTCGGGCTCGGGGCGAACGGATGACCGGCGACGATCAGACGCTCCAGGCTGTCCGCCACGTGGTGCGGGGTGAGCAGGGTGCCGTCGTGGAAGCGGACACCGTCGCGGAGCCGGAACGACCAGCTGAGACCATCCCGCGACGGGAACCACTGAACGGCCAGCCCCGGCTCGATGTCGCTGCTCCCTTCGCGGTATTGCACCAGGGTGTCGAAGATCTGGCGCGAGACGAAGGAGAGGGCTCCGTCCGTGGCGGCGGCCGGCTCGATCAAGCCCGGGACAACGGGCAGTGCCACCCGTAGGACCGCGCCCTGGGCCCGAGCCGTGTCGGTTGTGGCTGGCGCGAGGAGTAGACACAAGGCGACGAGCGGAGCGGTCCAGCGGGACATGGTGCAGTTATACGCCCGAACAGCCAGCCATGCGAACCCCGGTCGGCTGAGTGCCGCGCCTCGAGTCACCTGGCCACTTTTTACACTCAGGTCTACCCAGCCGGCCCTGGAGAGGGTCACGAAAAGGGCACCTTTCGCTCCTCATTACGGCCCCTGGAGCTTGCCATCGGATGGCACCGAACTTGCCTCTAAAGGGTGCAGGAGGGTGGTCTCAGAGCCGGAACCGCCTCTTCTCGCGGCGGGTTGAAAAGGCGAGAGCGATAGGGGACAGCAAAGGGCGGAATTGGAAAAAGTGAAATGAAATCAATAGCTCTGAACCCCCGATCGGGGCCAATTCGCTTGACTTCCCGCGAAACGGCCACCTATACTGTGGGCACCTTTCGGCTTCAGGGGCCGAGCGCGAGGGGGCAGCGCTCAGGGGAGCGCCCGATGGTTCACCCAGAAAGGAACGGGCGAACATGAAGGAGTTCGAAAAGAAGGGCAACCCGAACCGCGAGCCCGGCTCCGAAGGGATGAAGGGGTTGTCGAAGTTCCTGCCGATGACCGACTCGAACTACCGCCGCCGGCTCACCGAGTACGAGGTGCAGGTCCAGGATCTGCAGGCCTACGTGCGCTCGCTCGAAGCCGAGACCGGACGGCTGCGCAAGAAGCTCGAGGACGCGCCCAAGGAGTTCATGGTCCTCGAGAACAAACTGCGCGAGGCCAACCGGCAGCTCGTTCAGGCCTTCAACCAGAACGAGAAGCTCGTCAACACGCTCTACGAGGCGCGTGAGCAGATCACCTCACTGAAGGAAGAGGTGGACAAGCTGTGCGCGCCGCCGTCGACCTACGGCGTCTACCTCTCGGTGAACGAGGACGGCACGATCAATATCCTCTCGCAGGGGCGGAAGGTGAAGGTCAACCTCCACCCCTCGATCAAGTCCGACGATATCAAGCCCGGCCAGGAGCTGGTGCTCAACGAGGGCCTCAACGTCGTCGAGACGGCGGGCTACGAGATCCAGGGTGAGGTGGTCGTCCTCAAGGAGCTGCTCGACGAAGCGCGGGCGGTCGTCACCCAGCGCGCGGACGAGGACCGCGTCGGCATCATCGCGGATCCGCTGCGGCAGGTGAAGCTCAAGATCGGCGACCACATTCTCATGGACGCCAAGAGCGGCTACCTGCTGGAGAAGCTGCCCAAGAGCGAAGTCGAGGACCTCACGCTCGAGGAAGTGCCGGACATCAGCTACGAGGACATCGGCGGGCTCACCACGCAGATCGAGGCCATCAAGGACGCCGTGGAGCTGCCGTATCTCTACGCGGACTACTACAAGGAGCATCACCTGGCGCCGCCCAAGGGCGTGCTGCTCTACGGCCCGCCCGGCTGCGGGAAGACCATGATCGCCAAGGCAGTGGCCAACAACCTGGCCGCGCGGATCTCCGAGAAGCGCGGCGAGCGGGTCAAGGGCTACTTCCTCAACATCAAGGGCCCCGAGCTGCTCAACAAGTACGTCGGCGAAACCGAGCGGAAGATCCGGGAGATCTTCATCAAGGCCCGGGAGAAGGCGGCGGAGGACGTACCGGTCGTGGTGTTCTTCGACGAGATGGATGCGCTGTTCCGCACGCGCGGCTCGGGCATCTCCTCGGACGTCGAGACGACGATCGTGCCGCAGCTGCTGGCCGAGATCGACGGTGTCGAGCACTTGAAGAACGTCATCGTGATCGGCGCCTCGAACCGCCAGGACCTGATCGACCCGGCCATCCTGCGTCCGGGCCGGCTGGACGTGAAGATCAAGATCGAGCGGCCCGACCGGAACGCCGCGGTGGACATCTTCAACAAGTACATGACGGGCGAGCTGCCGATCCACGAGGCTGAAGTGCGGCAGCACGGCGGCGATCTCCCCGCGGCCCTGGAGCGCATGATCGCGGCCACGGTGGAAGAGATGTACAGCCTGGGCGAGGAGAACCGGTTCCTCGAGGTGACCTACGCCAACGGCGACAAGGAGGTCCTCTACTTCAAGGACTTCGCCTCCGGCGCCATGATCGAGTCCGTGGTGCGCCGGGGCAAGAAGCTGGCGCTCAAGCGCTACATCCAGACCAGCGAGAAGGGCATCAAGGTCGAGGATCTGGTCAACGCCGTGCGGGAGGAGTTCAAGGAGAACGAGGACCTGCCCAACACGACCAACCCCGACGACTGGGCGAAGATCGCCGGCAAGAAGGGCGAGCGGATCGTGTACGTGAAGCCGCTCATGGGCGAAACCAAGGAGAAGCAGCGCGCGGTCGAGCGCGTGATCAACACTGGCCAGTACCTGTAGCCCGCTGCGGCGGGAGGGGCCGACGGATTCCCTCCCGCCGTATGTTTTTCACTCCTAGCTCGAAGCGCGACCCGGGGACGGAATGGCGATTCCGAAGGTGATGGGCATCGAAACCGAGTACGGGATCACGGTCAAGAACCAGCCCGACTTCAACCCGATTCTGTCCTCGCTGCTCCTGATCAATTCGTACGAGACCTATCGGTCGTCGCGGATCCGGTGGGACTATGAGGCCGAGAGCCCGCTGCGCGACGCTCGCGGCTTCGAGTACATGGAAGACAAAGAGGTGCCCTCCAAGGAGGAGTCGCGTCTCATCAACCTGATCCTCTCCAATGGCGCCCGCTTCTACGTGGACCACGCGCATCCGGAGTACTCGTCGCCCGAGACCACGAATCCCCGGGACCTGGTCATCTGGGACAAAGCGGGGGAACGGATCCTGAACCTGTCGCGCTCGCGCGCCGAAGCGGTCTCCCCACCCGAGCAGCGCATTCTCATCTACAAGAACAACACGGACTCGAAGGGCAACTCGTACGGCACCCACGAGAATTACCTGATGGACCGCAAGGTGCCCTTCGCCCGCATCGTGCAGCACCTGATGCCGTTCTTCGTGAGCCGGCAGATCTTCACCGGATCGGGCAAGGTCGGGGCGGAGAACAACACCGAGCACTGCGACTTCCAGATCTCCCAGCGGGCCGACTTCCTCGAGACCGAGGTGGGGCTGGAGACCATGCACAGCCGCCCCATCGTCAACACCCGGGACGAGCCCCACGCCGATCCCGAGAAGTACCGCCGGCTCCACGTGATCGTGGGTGACGCCAACATGAGCGACGTGGCCAACTACCTCAAGGTCGGCACCATGGCCGTCGTGCTCAGCATGATCGAGGACGACGTCATCGAGCAGGACCTCTCGCTCGACAGCCCCGTCCTCGCCTACCGGCGTGTCTCCCGCGACCTCAGCTGCCGCGAGACCCTCAAGCTCAAGGACGGCCGCTCCTTCACCGCCGTCGACCTGCAGCGCGAGTTCTTGAGCATGGCGCACGCCTACTACCGCACCCGGGAGCACGAGGCGTGGGTTGACGACGTCCTGGCGCGCTGGGGCTCGGTGCTCGACCGGCTGGCGGTCGACCCGTCGAGCCTGGATCGCGAGCTCGACTGGGTGATCAAGCGCCACATCATCGAGAACTACATGGCGAAGCACAGCCTGGACTGGGCCGATTCCCGCGTGGCGATGATCGATCTCCAGTATCACGACATCCGGCCCGGCAAGGGGCTCTACTACAAGCTCGAGGAATCCGACGCCGTCGAGCGGCTCGTGACGGAGGACGAAGTCTCCAAGGCGATCTACGATCCGCCGAAGGACACGCGGGCGTACTTCCGGGGGATGTGCCTGCAGAAGTACGCCGAGGAAGTCGTCTCCGCCTCGTGGGACTCGGTGATCTTCGACCTCAAGGAAGGGCCCCTCAAGAAGATCTTCATGCTGGAGCCGCTGCGGGGCACCGAGGCCCACGTGCGCCAGCTCTTCGCGGAGTCGCCCACGGCCGGGGACCTGCTGCGCAATCTGGGCAAGCCGAGCGGCGACTTCTAGCCATGCTGTCGGGCTATCAGCCGGGCAACTGGCAGCGGGCCTTCTTCGACTACTCGTCCTCCAGCTTTGCCGACCTGCTCCGCCAGTCGGCCCCGCATCTGCTTCCCGGAAGCGCCGAGCCCGCGGCGGACGAGGGTGGCGTGCCCGTCCTCCCCCATGGCACCACCGTCCTCGCCCTCCGGTACCGTGACGGCGTCATCATGGCCGGGGACCGCCAAGCGACCGAGGGGTATCAGGTCGCCCACCGCCGCATCGAGAAAATCTTCAAGGCCGACGATCTCTCGGGCGTCGGGATCGCCGGGGCCGCCGGCCCCGCCATGGAGATGGCGCGCCTGTTCCAGACCGAGCTCGAGCACTACGAGAAGGTGGAGGGCGAGAACCTCTCGCTCGAGGGGAAGGCTAACCGGCTCGGGCAGATGATCCGCATGAACCTGCCCATGGCAATGCAGGGGCTCATCGTGGTCCCGATCTTCGCGGGCTTCGACGAGCGCGCCGGTGTCGGGCGCCTCTTCAAGTACGACGTCACCGGCGGGCGGTACGAGGAGGCTGATTACTTCGCCCAAGGCTCCGGTGGCAAGGACGCGCGCGACTCGCTGAAGAAGCGCTTCAAGCGGGACATGCCGAAGGACGAGGCCCTGCGCATCGCCATCGAGGCCCTCATCGACGCCTCCGACGAGGACCTCGGCACGGGCGGTCCCGATCTGATCCGGAATATCCTGCCCAGCGTGAAGACCATCACCCGCTCGGGGTTCGCGGAGGTGCCGGAGGACGAGATTCGCCGCCACTGCGAAGCGGTCCTGAACGACCGCAATCGACTCTAGGCCCATGCCGCTTCCGTATTACGTCTCGCCCGAGCAGATGATGAAGGACAAGGCGGAGTATGCCCGCAAGGGCATCTCCCGCGGCAAGGCCATCGTCGCCATCGAGTACCGTGACGGCGTCCTGCTCGTGGCCGAGAACCCCTCGACCCTGCTTCACAAGATCTCGGAGATCTACGACCGCATCGCCTTCGCGGGCGTGGGCAAGTACAACGAGTTCGAGAACCTGCGCGTGGCCGGCGTCCGGCACGCCGATGTCAAGGGCTATTCCTACAGCCGCGGCGACGTCAGCGCCAAGTCGCTGGCCAACGCCTATTCCCAGGCGCTGGGGAACATCTTCACCCAGGACATCAAGCCGTTCGAGGTCGAAGTGCTCGTCGTCGAGGTGGGCGACCGCAACGGGACCAAGAACGAGATCTACCACATCCTCTACGACGGCACGATCGAGGACGAGAAGAACTACGCGGCCATGGGCGGCCAGTCGGACGAGATCCGGCGCTATTTGAAGGACAACTACGCGGAGGACCTGGACTTCTCGGCGGCCGTCAAGCTGGGCGTGCGCGCCCTCATGGTCACTCAGAACAAGACGCTCACCGAGCGCGACCTGGAAGTCGCCGTCCTGGACCGCGGCAAGGAGCGCCGCAAGTTCCGCCGCATCCCGGCCGAAGTCCTCCACCAGCTGCTGACCGACGGCAGGTAGCCCCGCCGCGGGAATTCTTGCCCGCGCGCCCCCGCCCTGCTACTCTGAGGGCCAGATGAAGCGCCGCATCTTCGGCCTCGAGAACGAGTACGGGCTCACCTGCACGCTGAACGGCCAGCGGCGCCTGTCGCCGGACAATGTCGCGCGCTACCTCTTCGAGAAGGTCATTCCCGGCGCCCGGAACGCCAACGTCTTCCTAGAGAACGGCGCTCGGCTGTACCTGGACACCGGGTTCCACCCCGAGTACGCCACGCCCGAGTGCGACGACATCACCGACCTGGTCATCCACGACAAGGCGGGCGAGCGGATCGTCGAGGATCTCCTGCACCAGGCCGAGAAGCGCCTCCGCGAGGACGGGATCTCGGGCCATATTCTCCTGTTCAAGAACAACACCGACTCGGCCGGGAACTCCTACGGCTGCCACGAGAACTATCTGGTGAGCCGCGACGTGTCGTTCCAGCGGCTGGCCGAGGGCCTGATCCCCTTCTTCGTCACGCGGCAGATCTTCGCCGGCGCGGGCAAGGTGCTGCAGACCCCGCGCGGGTTCCACTACTGCCTGTCGCAGCGGGCGCAGCACATCTGCCAGGAGATCTCGGGCGCGACGACGTCTTCGCGCTCCATCATCAACACGCGCGACGAGCCGCACGCCGACGCCGAGAAGTACCGCCGCCTGCACGTCATCGTTGGGGACTCCAACATGTCCGAGGTCGCCACCTACCTCAAGGTCGGCACCACGGCCCTCATCCTCGACATGATCGAGGACGGCTTCTTCGACAAGGATTACAGCCTGCAGTCCCCGGTCCAGGCCATCCGGGACATCAGCCACGACCCGACGCTGCGGGAGACCGTGCGTCTCAAGGACGGCCGCGCGATCACGCCGCTGCAGCTCCAGATGGAGTATCTGGAGCACGCCACGCGCTACGTCCAGGCCATCGACGCCGACCCCGTCACCAAGGACGTGCTCGCGCGCTGGACCTACGTGATCGAGGCGCTGGCCACCGACCCGATGCAGCTCAGCCGCGAGGTCGACTGGGTGATCAAGCAGCAGCTCATCCAGCACTACATGGAGAAGAACCGGCTGTCGTGGCGCGATCCCAAGGTCTCGCTGATGGATCTGCAGTACCACGACATCCGCCCCGACAAGGGCCTCTACTTCAGCCTCGCGCGCCGCGATCTCGTGGACCGCATCACCGACGACGAGGCGATCGAGCGCGCCAAGCACGTGCCCCCGCAGACGACCCGGGCGCGGCTGCGCGGAGAATTCATCCGCCAGGCGAATCTCAAGGGCAAGGACTACCGCGTGGACTGGGTCTACCTCAAGCTCAACGATCCGGAGCGCGAGACGATCCTCTGCAAGGACCCGTTCCAGAGTCACGATGAGCGGGTGGAGCGCCTGATCCGCTCCTTCTAGCAGGCCGCCGAAAAAGGCCCATCTGCGTCGTTGGCTCGGTCGCCGCCGCCCTCAACGTACGGCAAGTACGCCTCGGGCAGCGGCCTCCCTCGCCGCCTCGCATCGGGACCTTTTTGATCGGCCTGCGAGTTCCTCGGCATCGTGCCAGGCGTCTCGCCGTGGCGCGCATGCCTTGACCGTGCCCGGATGATCTGAGCAGTATTGAATCTGGTCGACCATGGTCAGGGCAGCGGTCGAGGAAGCGCCCGTCGTCTCTCTGGCTCCGGCCCGTGCGTCCGCCGTGGCCGCTGCCGTGTCCCGCTACCACTCGCTCGACGCGCTCCGAGGGACGATGATGCTCCTCGGCATCTACCTCCACGCCGCGGTCGCCTACTCCCGACACGGGAGCTGGCCCTGGAAGGACGGCTCGACAACGGGAATGTTCGATCTGAGCCTGGGACTCATCCACGTCTTCCGGATGCCGGTCTTCTACGTGATGGCAGGCTTCTTCGCGGCCCTGCTCCTCGAGCGGCGGGGGATCGCGGGCTTCATTCGAAATCGGACGATCCGCATTCTCGTCCCCTTCCTCGCGGGCTGGACGGGGCTGTTCCTCCTGGTCAGGGCGCTCGTGATCGTGGCCATGAACCTCGAGGAGCCGGCAAGCATTCCCGTGAAGTACCTCGAGTTCTTCACCTCCGGGGAAGTCCTGCGCCACCTCGACCCCATGCACCTCTGGTTCCTCGAGTACCTCCTGGTCTTCTATGCGATCGCCCTGGCCGCGCTCCCTCTCGCGCGTGGCCTGTCAGCCCTGACCGGGGCCCTGAACCGCGCCTTCCGGGCGGCGCTCACCACCCCGCTCGGGCCTCTCGTCCTGGCCGCGATCACCTTCCCCACCCTGTGCCTCATGCAGGAGGGCGCGGTCGATGATCCCTCAAGCTTCATCCCCGAGCCGCGGATCGTCATCACCTATTTCGTGTTCTTCGGCGCCGGCTGGCTCCTCTCCCGGAATGCCGATCTCCTCGAGGCCCTCCGCATCCTCCCGCGACCCCTCCTCCTCCTCGGCCTCGGGCTCGCCGCGGCGGCCCTGGGCGGCTACGCGATGTGGCGCCAGTGGGAAGCCAGCGGCACCCAGGCGCTCGCCTGGTTCCTGGGGAGCACCTGGTTCCTCAGCCTCGCGATGTGGCTCTTCGTCCTGGGCTTCATCGGCACCTTCCTCCGCTTCCTCGAGCGACCGCTCCCGTGGGTCCGCTATCTCTCGGACTCCTCCTACTGGCTCTACCTCGCTCACATGCCGGTCCTCCTCGCCTTGCAGCTAGTGGCGGCGGGAATGGGCTGGACGCCGGCCACGAAGGCGCTGGGCGTCCTCGGGGCCTCGATCCCGATCCTGCTCGCGAGCTATCACCTCCTGGTCCGGCACACCTGGGTCGGCATGATCCTCAACGGCCGGAGGTACCGCAGGAGCCGCGGGCTGGTGCCAGGCCTCACGGTCGAGCTCGGCAAGGAGATGCAGTGACCGCGGGGCTCCATCGCGGCGACCCGCACCGTGCGGCTCGCGGTTCCCCCACGGCCGCATTGCCAGTATGCTGAGAGGGAAAGGAGAGGCTGGCCCGTCGGTCCGCCTCGGTCCGTGCCGCACCGGTTCGTGTCGCTCACCGAGGCGGACGTGGGATGGGCCGCTCGAGCGGCGTTTCTGTTGCGGTAGCCCGCGCGCGGTGTGCCGAGAGGCGCGCCCGCGTTGAAGGAGGCACGACCATGGCAGAGATGTGGAGCGATCTGGTCTGGGCGGCTCTGCGGGATCTCAACGCGCGAATGGCGGCCGTGCTGCCAAGCGTCCTCGCCATGCTCACGCTCGCAGTAGGGGGCCTCGTGGTCGCGTGGGTCGCGGCGTTGCTGCTGAAGCGGCTGGCGCGCGCCGCCGGGCTCGACCAGCGCGCCGAGAGCTGGGGGCTGGTCGCCCCGCTGGCGCGCGCCGGGCTGCGTCGCGCGCCGTCACAGCTGCTCTCGCTGATCGTGTTCTGGGCCATCTTCATCCTGTTCCTGACCCTCGCCGTGGATGCCCTGGCGATCCCGGGGACGGGCCGCTTCACGGACTTCGTCTTCTCCTGGGTCCCCAGGGCCATCGGCGCGGCACTGATCTTCCTCATCGGCTGGCTGGTGGCCAACTTCCTCGGTGAAGGCGCGCTCATCGCCGCGGTCAACGCCGGCGTGCCCGAGGCGCGGGTGCTCGCCCGTGCGGTCCGCTGGGGCGTGCTCCTGTTCGCCAGCGCCACGGCGGTCACCCATCTCGGCATCGGCAAGGAGATGGTGCTCGTTGCCTTCGGGATCACCTTTGGCGGCCTGATCTTCGCCCTGGCGCTGGCCTTCGGCCTCGGCGGACGGGCCCTGGCGCGACAGATCCTGGAGCGCCGGCTCCGCCACGAACCTCACCCGCGCGAAACGCTGACCCACCTGTAGCCGCGGGTCAGGGACGCCCGACAGCGGCGTGGGACTCGGTCGCGTCATGGTGACGGTGCCCTCATGAGAGACGTCGACGCCCTCCTCCAGGAAGTCGTGCGCGCGCTCGGGCGTCCGCGACGCGCGAGCTACCGGCTCCAGCTGGGCCCGGCGCTCCGCTTCGACGACGTCAGAGCGCTGGCTCCCTACCTCGCCGCGCTGGGCGTGAGCGACGCCTACCTGTCCCCCTGCTTCAAGTGCGGGCCCGGCAGCTCGCACGGATACGATGTCACCGACCACAACGCCTTCAACCCCGAGATCGGCAGCGAGGCCGCCTTCGATCAGATGGCCAGCGCGCTGGCCGAGCACGGCATCGGGATCATCCTGGACGTGGTGCCTAACCACATGGGTGTCGTCGGCGACGCGAATCCCTGGTGGTTGGACGTGCTGGAGAATGGCCCGAGCTCCCCGTACGCGAAGTTCTTCGACATCGACTGGGCGCCGGTGAAGCCGGAGCTCCGTAACAAGGTCCTGCTGCCGGTGCTGCCCGACCAATACGGCGCGATCCTCGAGTCGCAGCAGCTCCAGCTCGAGCTCTTCGAGGGCGCGTTCTTCGTGCGCTACGCGGGAGCGCGTCTCCCCGTGGCGCCGGAGTCCTGCGCGCAGGTCCTCACGCACCGCGCCGAGGCGCTCGCCGCGCGCCTCGGCCCCGAGGACCCGCACCGGCACGAGCTCCAGAGCATCCTGACCGCGCTGGAGCACTTGCCGGCGCAGACCGAGACGGAGCCCGCGCGCGTGGAGGAGCGGCTCCGGGAGAAGGAGATCATCAAGCGCCGGCTGGCGGCCCTCGTCAAGGAATCGACCGACATCCGCGAGTTCCTCGACGACAATGTCCGGCTCTTCAACGGCACGCCTGGGGATCCGTCGAGCTTCGACCTCCTCGACCGGCTCCTCTCGGCGCAAGCCTACCGTCTGGCCGACTGGCGGGTCGCCGGCGATGAGGTCAATTACCGCCGCTTCTTCGACGTCAACCATCTCGCCGCCATCCGGACGGAGCTCCGCGAGGTCTTCGATGCGAGCCACAAGATGATCCTCCGCCTCGTGGGCGCGGGCGCGGTGACCGGGCTGCGGGTGGACCACCCGGATGGGCTCTACGCCCCGGGGGAGTACTTCCGCCGGCTGCAGGAAGGCGCCGTGCTCCGCACCGCCCATCGGCTCGAGCCCGACCTGGACGACGCGCGGGCCGAGGCGCTCCTCGAGCGCTACCGCCGGCTCGCGAAGCCGGACCCGTCGGCGGCGCTTGCCCGGCCGCTCTGGGTCGTCGCCGAGAAGATCCTCATGGCCGACGAGCGCCTGCCGGAGTGGTGGCGCGTCACCGGCACGACCGGCTACGACTTCCTCGCCTCCGTCAACGGACTCTTCGTGGACCGGGGCCACTCGCGCCAGATGACGGCCCTCTGCGCGCGCTTCGTCGGGGGCGTCCCGCCGCTGGCGGATGTCACGTACTCCGCGAAGCGGCTGATCATGCAGGTCTCCATGGCCAGCGAGGTCAATCAGCTCGGGCTCCGCCTCGACCGCATCTCCGAGACGCAGCGGCACACGCGGGACTTCACGCTGAACAGCCTGATCCGCGCGCTCCGCGAGGTCATCGCCTGCTTCCCCGTCTACCGCACCTACATCGGTGATGACGGACTGGAGGTGAGCGCCCGCGACCGCGCCTTCGTCGAGCGTGCCGTGTCGGAGGCCAAGCGGCGCAACCCGACGGTGAACGTGTCCATCTTCGATTTCGTCCGCGACATCCTGCTCCTGCGCGAGCCCTGGGGCGGCGGCGAGGCGGAGCGCGCGGCCCGGCGCCAGTTCGTCCTGCGCTTCCAGCAGACGACGGGCCCGGTCACGGCCAAGGGCGTGGAGGACACAGCCCTCTACGTCTACAACCGGCTCGTCTCGCTGAACGAGGTCGGGAGCGACCCGGCCCGGTTCGGCGAGCCGGTCGTGGGCTTCCACGAGAAGAACGCGCGGCGGCTCGCGCGCTGGCCCCAGTCGCTCTTGGCCACCTCCACGCACGACACCAAGCGGGGGGAAGATGTGCGCGCGCGGATCAACGTGCTCTCCGAGATCCCCGGCGAATGGGGCGCGCACGTCCGCCGCTGGCGGGCCCTCGCGCGGCGCTGGAAGCGCGAGGTGGACGGCCAAACGGCGCCCGACCGCAACGACGAGTATCTGCTCTACCAGACCCTGGTCGGCGCCTGGCCGGTCGAGCCGGCGCCGGATCTCGCCGCCTTTACGGCCCGCATCGGCGCTTACATGGAGAAGGCGACGAAGGAGGCCAAGCGCTGGACGAGCTGGGTCAATCCCAATGCGGCCTACGACGCCGCGGTGCGGGAGTTCGTGACGGGGCTGCTCGCGCCCGGCGGGCGCTTCCTCGACGAGTTCCTGCCCTTCCAGCAGCGGGTCGCCTTCCACGCGGTGGTCAACTCGCTGGCGCAGACTCTGTTGAAGATCGGCGCGCCCGGGGTCCCGGACTTCTACCAGGGCTCGGAGCTCTGGGATCTCTCCTTGGTGGACCCCGACAACCGGCGTCCCGTGGACTTCGCCGGGCGCCAGGCGCTCCTGACTGACCTTGACGCCCGCGTCCAGGCGCGGGGCACCGACCTGGCGGGGCTGTGCGCCGAGCTGCTCGAGCGGTGGACCGACGGACGGGTCAAGCTCTATTTGATCCAGCGCGGGCTCGGGCTGCGGCGCGAGCGGCCGGGGCTGTTCGAGCGGGGGGCGTACGTGCCGCTCGAGGCCGGCGGAGAGCGCGCCGAGCACCTGGTCGGCTTCGCTCGCGTCGAGTCGGGGCGGGCGGTGATCGTCGCCGTGCCCCGGCTCGCGGCGCGGCTGACGGGCTTCTCGGGCAGGTTCCCGCTCGGCAGCCCGACCTGGGGCGAGAGCTGGCTGGCGCTGGCTGACGAGCGCCTCGCGGGGCGCTACCGCGATCGGTTCACGGGGTGTCGGCTCGAGACCGAGCGCCGCGACGGCGCACCGGCCTTGCCGGCGACCGCCCTCTTCGCGGACTTCCCCGCGGCGCTCCTCGAACGGGAGGTGATCCCATGAGTCTCACGGCCGAAGCCATTCGCGCGCTCGTGAGCGGCGAGCACGGCGATCCGTTCTCGCTCCTCGGGCCGCACCCCGGCGCCGGCGGCACCGTCGAAGTGCGCGCGTTCATTCCCGAGGCGCGCGAGGTGGCGGTGGTGCCGGCCACGCCCGCCGGCGCTCCGTCCGCGCTCGAACGCATTCATCCCCACGGACTCTGGCAGGCGGTCCTCAGGGCGCCCTGGCCGTTCGCCTATCGCCTCCGCGTGGCCGACCACGAGGGGCACACCTACGAGGTGGAGGACCCCTACCGCTTCGCGCCGACGCTGAGCGAGTACGATCTCCATCTGCTCGGCGAGGGCACGCATTACCGCATCTACGAGCGCCTCGGCGCCCATCCGGCGCGGCTCGACGGGGTCGACGGAACGATCTTCGCCGTGTGGGCCCCGAACGCGCGCCGGGTGAGCGTGGTCGGCGACTGGAACCGCTGGGATGGCCGCCGCCACCCGATGCGGCTGCACCCGGGCAATGGGGTCTGGGAGCTCTTCATCCCCGGCGTGGCGGAGGGCGCGCGGTACAAGTTCGAGATCCTCTCGCGCTCCGGAGCGCCGATCGCGCTCAAGTCGGACCCCTACGCGGTCGCCTTCGAGCCGGAGACGCCGCGGACGGCCTCCACCATCTACGACCTCGGCGGTTATGCGTGGGGCGATGCGGACTGGATGGCGGAGCGCAAGCGGCGGAACGATCTCGGCAGCCCCATGGCGGTCTACGAGGTCCACCTGGGCTCCTGGCGCCGGGTGCCGGAGGAGGGCAACCGATCCCTGACCTATCGCGAGCTCGCCCATCAGCTCGGGGATTACGTCACGGAGATGGGGTTCACCCACGTCGAGCTGCTGCCCGTGATGGAGCATCCCTTCTACGGCTCCTGGGGGTACCAGACCCTCGGCTACTACGCCCCCACGCGGCGCTACGGAACCCCGAAGGACTTCATGGCCTTCGTGGACCAGCTCCACCAGCGCGGCATCGGCGTGATCCTGGACTGGGCGCCCGCCCACTTTCCCAACGACCCCCACGGCCTGGCCTTCTTCGACGGCACCCACCTCTACGAGCACGAGGACCCGCGGCTGCGCGAGCATCCGGACTGGGGAACGCGCGTGTTCAACTACGGGCGGAACGAGGTGGCCAACTTCCTGCTGGGCAGCGCGCTGTTCTGGCTCGAGCGCTACCACGTCGACGGACTCCGGGTGGATGCCGTCGCCTCCATGCTCTACCTCGACTACTCGCGCAAGGCCGGCGAATGGGTGCCCAACATCTACGGCGGGCGCGAGAATCTCGACGCGATCGCCTTCATCCGGCGGCTCAACGAGGTCGTCTACGGCACCTATCCCGGCGCACTGACGGTCGCTGAGGAGTCCACCGCCTGGCCGCAGGTCTCGCGTCCGGTCTACCTGGGCGGCCTGGGCTTCGGGCTCAAGTGGAACATGGGCTGGATGCACGACGTGCTGGAGTACATGCGGCTGGACCCGATCCACCGCAAGTATCACCACGACCAGCTGACCTTCGGGCTGCTCTACGCCTGGACTGAGAACTTCCAGCTGCCGCTCTCTCACGACGAGGTCGTCCACGGCAAGGGCTCGCTCCTCAGCCGAATGCCGGGCGACGACTGGCAGCGCTTCGCGAACCTCCGCCTGCTCTACGGCTTCATGTGGGCCTACCCGGGCAAGAAGCTCCTCTTCATGGGCTCCGAGTTCGGCCAGGTCAACGAGTGGTACCACGAGACGAGCCTCGACTGGCACCTGCTCGGCGCCGGGCCCTATCACCGCGGCGTCCGACAGCTGGTGGCCGATCTCAACCGCCTGTACCGTCGTGAGGCGGCCCTCCACGCGATCGATTTCGAGCTGACCGGCTTCGACTGGATCGACTGCCGCGACTCCGAGCAGAGCGTGCTCTCGTTCGTCCGGTACGCGCGCGATCCGCGGGAGGTCCTCCTCTGCGTCTGCAACTTCACCTCGGTCCCCCGCCACGGGTATCGGGTCGGCGTGCCGCAGCCGGGCTTCTACGCGGAGGTGCTCAACACCGACAGCGCCTTCTACGGCGGCAGCAATCTCGGCAACGGGGGCGGTGTGGCGAGCGAGCCCGTGCCGTGGCACGGCCGGGCGCAGTCGGTGGTGCTCGCCCTCCCCCCCCTCGCCGCGGTCTGGCTCCGGCTGACGGAGCGCTGAGGCCATGTCGACCGTTCCCGCGCGCACGCGCCCGGGCACGCCCTACCCCCTCGGGGCCACGTGGGACGGGGCGGGGGTCAACTTCGCCCTGTTCAGCGAGCACGGCACGCGGGTGGAGCTCTGCCTCTTCGACTCCGAGACGGGCGCCCGCGAGGTCCAGCGTGTGCCGGTGCAGGAGTGTGACGACCAGGTCTGGCACGTCTACCTGCCCGAGGCCCGCCCCGGTCTGCTCTACGGCTATCGCGTGCACGGGCCCTACGAGCCCGCGGCGGGGCATCGCTTCAACCCGGCCAAGGTGCTGCTGGACCCGTACGCCAAGGCGATCGCCGGGCCCGTCCGGTGGAACGATGCGCTGTTCGGGTACACCGTCGGCAGCAAGGAGGAGGACCTCGCGGCCGACGGGCGCGACAGCGCGCCCTACCTTCCGAAGAGCGTCGTGGTGGATCCGGCCTTCAGCTGGGGCGGGGACCGTCAGCTCCGCACGCCCTGGCACAAGACCGTCATCTACGAGGTGCACGTCAAGGGGCTGACCGCGCGGCATCCCGAGGTGCCGCGCGAGCTGCGCGGCAGCTACGCGGGCCTGGCCTGTCCGGCCGTCGTCGAGTATCTGAACCGCCTCGGTGTCACCGCGGTGGAGCTCCTGCCCGTGCATCACTGCGTCCCAGAAAAGTCGCTGATCGACCGCGGGCTGACGAACTACTGGGGGTACAACTCCATCGGCTTCTTCGCCCCGGATTCGCGCTTCGCCGCCTCGGGCTACCTCGGCCGGCAGGTGAGCGAATTCAAGACGATGGTCAAGACGCTGCACGCGGCGGGCATCGAGGTGATCCTGGACGTCGTCTACAACCACACGGCGGAAGGCAACCACCTGGGCCCCACGCTCTGCTTCCGCGGGATCGACAACGACGCGTACTACCGCCTGCTGCCGGACGACCGGCGCCACTACATGGACTACACCGGGTGCGGCAACACGCTCAACATGACCCATCCGCGCACGCTCCAGCTCATCATGGACAGCCTGCGCTACTGGGTGCTCGAGATGCACGTGGACGGGTTCCGCTTCGATCTGGCCTCGGCGCTGGCCCGCGAGTTCCACGACGTGGACCGCCTCTCGGCCTTCTTCGACGTCATCCACCAGGACCCGGTCGTCTCCCAGGTCAAGCTCATCGCCGAGCCCTGGGATCTGGGCGAGGGCGGCTATCAGGTGGGCAACTTCCCGGCGGGCTGGGCGGAGTGGAACGGGAAATACCGGGACGTGATCCGTCGCTACTGGAAGGGCGACGAGCGGCAGGTGGCGGAGCTCGGATACCGGCTGACCGGCTCCAGCGACCTCTACGAGCCCGGCGGGCGGCGCCCGTCGGCCAGCATCAACTTCGTCACGGCCCACGACGGGTTCACGCTCGCGGATCTGGTCAGCTACAACAGCAAGCACAACGAGGCCAACGGCGAGGACAACCGCGACGGCACGGACGACAACGCCTCCTGGAACTGCGGCGTCGAGGGCCCCACCGACGATCCGGCCGTCCTCGCTTGCCGCGAGCGACAGGCGCGGAACTTCCTGGTCACGCTCTTCCTCTCCCAGGGCGTACCCATGCTCTGCGGCGGAGACGAGATCGCGCGCACCCAGCACGGCAACAACAACGCCTACTGCCAGGACAACGAGCTCACCTGGTTCCAGTGGCCGCTGTCGCGCTCCGCCCTCCGCCAGCTCGAATTCGTCCGCCGGCTGATCCGTCTCCGTTTGGGCCAGCCCGTCTTCCACCGCCGGCGCTTCTTTCAGGGCCGCCGCATCCACGGCTCGGAGGTCAAGGATCTGTCGTGGTTCAGCCCCGACGGGAAGGAGATGACGGAGGAGGAGTGGCACAACAGCGTCACCCGCTCTCTCGGCCTGCGGCTGGCCGGGGATGCCATCGAGGAGGTGGACGCCGAGGGCCAGCCCATCGTGGGCGACACCTTCCTGATGCTACACAACGCCCACCACGAGCGCGTCCCGTTCGTGC
>DASSSH010000091.1:0-2033 GCA_035708525.1 Candidatus Methylomirabilota bacterium | reverse complement strand
ATCCACTTCAAGGCGTTCGCCCCGGGCCACCGGCCGCTGACGACCCAGCTCTACCCGAAGGCCGGGCAGAGCGAGACGATGTTCGACCTTGTGCTGGTGAAGGAGTAGAGAGGTGCCGACCGACACCCGCCGACCCCTGGGCCTCATCGGAGAGGAGGAAGCCGCCCGCTTCCTGAGCCGGAGCGGCTACGCGATCCTGGACCGCAACGTCCGCACCCGCGCGGGGGAGATCGACCTCGTCGCCAAGGAGGGCAAGACCCTCGTCTTCGTGGAAGTCAAGACGCGCAAGGATGTGGCGCCGGGCGACGCCCCCCCGCAGGCCGCCGTCAACACCCGCAAGCAGAACCGGCTCGGCAAGCTGGCGCATGGCTATCTCAAGGCCAAGCGGCTCCGGCAGATCCCCTGCCGCTTCGATGTCGTCTCCGTAATCTTCAACGACGAAGGCGGCGTCAAGGCCATCCGCCACATCCCGAACGCGTTTTCTGTCGCTCCCTGGTAAGGCGGCGGGCGCCCGAGCTCCGCGCCCATATCCATGGACAGGCAGGCGACCTTCCGGCAGGCCCTTCCGCTGGAGCGTGGCCGCACCGCGCTGCTCGTCGTGGACATGCAGCGCGCCTTCCTTGACCCCGGTGAGGCGATGGAGGTGCCACCGGCGCGCGACATCGTTCCCCGGATCCAGGAGCTGCTCGCCATCTTCCGCGAGAAAGCCCTGCCCGTCGCCTTCACCCAGTTCACCTACTCGCCCGAGGCGCCGCTGCTGGTGGGCGAGCTGCACCCGGAGCATCGGCCCGCCTCGCCCGGCGCGCCCCGAGGCTTCGGGCTGCCCTCGTCCTCCTGCCTCACGGGCGAGGACAATGTCCGAGTGATCCCGGAGCTCGAGCCCCGGGCTGACGAGCTCGTGGTCGCCAAACCGTACTACGACGGCTTCAACGGCACCGTGCTCGACGGCGCGCTTCGCGCCCGCGGGGTGACCACCCTCGTAATCACCGGCACCATGACCGACATCTGCGTCCTGGCCACCGTGATCGGGGGCTTCAACCGCGAGTACCGCATGGCCGTGGTGGAGGACGGCGTGGCCACGCTCTGGCCCGAGATTCAGCGCGCGACGCTCGACATCATCCGCCGGGCTTATGCCCGGGTGGTCTCCGCCAAGGAGATCGCCGACGAGCTGGCCGCGTGGTAGGCTCTCGCGCATGAAGAACGGCTCCCGCTTCCAGGGGTGCATGCCGGCCAACCTGCTCCCCTTCACCGCCGACCTCGCCATCGACGAAGCGGCCTACCGCAGCCACCTGAGCTGGCTGGCCGACGCACCGGGCGTGACCGGGATCGTGGCCAATGGCCACGCTGCCGAGGTCTCCTCGCTCACGCGGGAGGAGCGCAAGCGCGCCCTCGCCATCGCGCTCGACGAAGTCGCGGGCAAGGTCCCGGTGATCGCCGGCGTGTATTCCGACGGGACGCTCGAGGCTGTCGAGCTCGGGCGGGACGCCAAGGCGCTGGGCGCCGCGGGGCTGCTGGTCTTCCCGCCCACGCTGTTCATGTGGGGCGCCCAGGTCAAGCCCGAGATGGTGCTGCGCCACTTCCAGATCCTGGCCGACGGGGTGGACCTGCCGCTCGTGGTCTTCGAGTATCCGCCCGCCTCCGGGATCGGCTACAGCCCCGAGACCCTGGGCGAACTCTGCAAGATCCCCGCGGTGGCGGCCGTCAAGGACTGGTCCAATGACATCGTAGCCTACGAGCGCAATCTGCGCGCGCTCCGGTCGAGCGGCCGTCCGGTGGCGATGCTCTCCTCGTTCACCATGTCGCTCATGGCCAGCTTCCTGCTGGGCGCCGACGGCTGCATCTCGGGCATGGGCAGCGTGGCCGCCGACCTGCAGGCGGCGCTCTTCGAAGCGGTCCGGTCGGGCGATCTCGACGAGGCCCAGCGCATCAACGACAGCCTCACCCCCCTGGTCAACGTCTTCTACGCGCCGCCGTTCGTGGACATGCACAACCGGATGAAGGAGGCGCTCGTCCTGCTCGGCCGCATCCCCGCC
>DASSSH010000090.1:0-2045 GCA_035708525.1 Candidatus Methylomirabilota bacterium | reverse complement strand
TGTCCATGATCCCGCTGTGTAACACACCGCCGGCGGCTGTGTAAACGCCTCGCGGCCAGGCCGCGTCTAGCGCGCTGAGATCAGCGGCCGGGCCGCTGGAGGGAGCGCGCGCAATGGATCCCATCGACACGGACGCGGTCATCCAACGAGTGCAGCTCGAACTCTATCGGGACAATCTCGAAGGGGCGCTCGAGATCGTCGAACGAGCCTACGAGGTCTTCCCCAGCCCGCGCTACAGCGCCCAGGCTGCCCGCATCCGCGCCTGGCTGGGCGCGCTGCAGAACCGGGCCGTCTACGCCGCCGCCTACGAGCACTACTACCGGACGACCAAGCGCGGCTTCAGCCCCCGCCACCTCGAGCGATGGTTCCGCACCCTGACCGGGCGCCGCACGCGGAAGCTCGTCACGCGTCGCGCGGCCCGGGCCGAGTTCTTGCTCCTCGAGCTCGACGTGCTGGGGCTCGGCGCCCATCGAGTGCTCGATGCCGGCTGCGGTGAGGGGCACGTGGCCCTCACCTTGGCCTCCCGTCATCCGAGGCTCAGCGTGGAGGGACTGGATGTCTCTGCCACCAACGTCAGGATCGCCCGCCGGCTCAACCGTTTTCCCAACTGCGCCTTCCACGAGGGACTGATCGAGGAGGCCGACCGGCATTTCGCGCCCGATTCCTTCGACCTGGTCTATGCCTTCGGTGTGCTCGAGCATGTCTGGGACGTGGGCGAGACGGTGAGCGCCCTGCTCAAGGCGCTGCGGCCGGGCGGGCGCCTCTGCCTCGTGGTGCCGATGGTCGAGCTCACCCCCACCGGACCGCTGCCGGGCTTCACGCCTGCGCACACCGCCTGTCACGTCCGAGCCTTCACGGAGACCGCGTTGACCGAGCTCTTCGGCTCGTATCCGGACTTCGCGCTGCTCCCCCTGACGGGCCGCTGGCGCCCCGAGCGCTACCCCGCGACCCTCACCCCTCGACGCTTCGGCTCCTACTTCATCGCCTTCTCCAGGCCGTGACCACCGCCCCCCCGCGCCAGAGGCGGGGACCGTTGGGGATAGTTGACAAAGTCAACTAAGTGCATGACGATATCAGCTACCGTCCGAGCCTCGCCATGGAGGTGGCGCCGGTGGCCGAAAGTGTCTTCGATCAGCGCGTCGCCGCGGTGCGGCGCTTCAACCGGTTCTACACGAAGCAGATCGGCCTGTTGCACGAGGGGTACCTCCACAGCCCCTTCTCTCTGACCGAGGTTCGCGTCCTCTACGAGCTGGCCCACCGCGCCTCCACCACGGCGACCGAGCTGGGCCGCGAGCTGGGCCTGGACGCGGGCTATCTGAGCCGCATCCTGCGAGGCTTCCAGGGGCGCGGGCTGATCCGCCGGTCGCCTTCGAAGTCCGACGGCCGCCAGGCCCACCTGTCGCTGACGGAGAAGGGGCAGCGCGCGATCGGGCCGCTTCAGGCGCGCTCGCATCGGGAGATCGGCGCCATGCTGGCCAGGCGGCCGGCGGCCGAGCAGCGCCGAATCGTCGAGGCGATGCACCTGATCGAGCGGATGCTCAGCACGCGGCCCGAGCCGAGGGCCCCGTATCTCCTCCGGCCCCATCAGCCGGGCGACATGGGTTGGGTCGTCCATCGCCACGGCGCCCTGTACGCCCAGGAGTACGGCTGGAACGAGGAGTTCGAGGCCCTGGTCGCGAGCATCGTGGCGAGGTTCATCCGGCGCTACGACCCGAAGCGGGAGCGCTGCTGGATCGCGGAGAAGGACGGCGAGATCGTCGGCTCCGTCTTCCTCGTCAAGCGCTCGAGGGCGGTGGCGCAGCTGCGCCTCATGCTGGTCGAGCCGACGGCGCGCGGCCTCGGAATCGGCGCGCGCCTCGTGGACGAATGCGTGCGCTTCGCGCGCCAGGCGGGGTACCGGAAAGTGACGCTGTGGACCAACAGCGTGCTCACGGCGGCGCGGCGCATCTACCAGCGCGCCGGCTTCCGGCTGGTCCGCAAGGAACGGCATCACAGCTTCGGCCACGACCTCGTCGGCGAGACGTGGGATCTCACGCTGTGATGGC
>DASSSH010000089.1:0-5139 GCA_035708525.1 Candidatus Methylomirabilota bacterium | reverse complement strand
CGGGCTGTCGCCAACTACGACGAGGACAGCCTCACCATGGCCTGCGAGGCGGCGCTCAACGCGCTCCACGGTCGGGACCCCAAGAAGGTCGGCGCGTGCCTGCTGGCCTCCACGACCCCGCCCTATCTGGAAAAGTCCAGCGCGGCGATCCTGGCCGCCGTGGCCGACCTGGGCCACGCGGTGCTGACGGCCGACCTGGGCGGCTCGCTCCGCTGCGGGAGCACGGCGCTGAGGCTAGCCCTCGACATGGTCAAGGCCGGCTCGGTGGGCCAGGCGGTAGTGGCGGCATCGGACATGCGGCCGGTGGCGCCCGGGTCGTCCGAGGAGTCGCTCCTGGGAGACGGGGCCGCGGCGGTCGTCGTGGGCGCCGACGACCTCCTCGCCTCGTTCGAGGGCGGTTACGCCGCCACGCGCGAGTTCACCGATGTCTGGCGCGGCCCGGGCGACCGCTATCTCAACATCCTCCCCGACATGACTTTCATTCGTGCCCACGGCCTCGACAAGCACATCGCCGAGGCGGTGGAGGGGGCGCTCTCGGCCACGGGGCGCAAGCGCGAGGACATCGCCAAGGTAGTGCTCTACGGCCCCGACGCCCGCACCCATGCGGGCCTCCTGAAGGGACTGAGATTCGCCGACTCGGCCATGCCCAAGGAGCCCGTGATCGGCCGGGCCGGCAACACCGGCTCGGCCTCGTGTCTCCTCGGGCTCGCCGCCGTGCTCGAGGAATGCAAGCCCGGCGATCAGGTCTTGGTGGTCTCCTACGGTAGCGGCGCCGAGGCCCTGCTCTTCCAGTGCACGGACCGGCTGGGCAAAACCGCGATCCACCGCCCCGTCTCGGCCCAGCTGGCCGCCGGCAAGCCGCTCGCCCACTACGGCAAGTATTTGAGCTTCCGCCGCCATGTGGAGACGGAAGTGATCCGCGCCTTCTCGAGCGTGCCCACGCTGGTGCGGGAGGAGAAGCAGAACCTGCGCCTCTACGGCCAGAAGTGCCAGGACTGCGGCGCCGTGTCCTACCCGCGCCGCCACCTCTGCTGGCAGTGCTCCTCCAAGAACCTCAGCGACTACCGGATCTCCCGCCGGGGCAAGATCTTCACCTTCACCAAGGACCACCTGGTGCCCAACCCCGATCCGCCCACGGTGATGGTCTCGGCCGATCTCGAGGGCGGGGGCCGCTTCTACGCCCAGCTCACCGACTGCGACCCGGCCAGCGTCACCTTCGAGATGCCCGTGGAGCTCTGCTTCCGCCGCATCCACGAGGGCGAGGGCATCGTGAACTACTTCTGGAAGTTTCGCCCCGTCCTGAGCGCTTGACTCCGGAGGTGAAATCGGCGCGCGGTCGTCCATCTGGCGGGGGAGCTAAGCAACTCGGCGGGGCTACCTCGACCGGTTCTTCAAAACGCAGACGTGGATCAAAGGCAATTGACAGGCGGGCAGATGCCAGCGGACCGTCGGTGTGCCGGGCGCTTCAGGGTCCGAGGCGCTGCTCGATCTCCTCGATGCGGGATTGGAGCGCGGCTACCTTCTGCTTGAGGTCGGCGAGATCGCGCTCGAGGATCGCGCGCCGGCCGAGCTCGTCGGCGAGGCCGGCCTCGATCCGGCGCAGCGCCTGCGTGATCGCGTGGTACTCCTGCTCGAGTCGCTCGAGCCGCCGGTAGATCTCGTCGAAGTGCCCGAGCATGTCGCGTCGCAGCTCGACGAGCTGGCCGGCCAGCTCGTCGAATCGGCGGTCCACGTCGGTGAACCGACGGTCGATCTCGGTGAACTGGCGTCCAAGGAAGTCAACCAGCTGTTGATACTCGGTCAAGGTCATTGCTCATAACTACACCAGGTCGGTTCCCCGTTTCAAGCGTCTCCGAATATAGACATGGCGTTTGGGGCAAGCGTCACACCTTAGGAGGGGAGCGTGAGATGAGGCCGATGCGTTGGAACATTGCGTTGCTGGGACTGGCCGGGAACCGTGAGCTTCCTGGCTCGACGCGTGCGCTTCGCAGCCGTCTTCTTCGCCTTCTTCGCCATGAGGGCCTCCGGCGTGTGACGGTGAGGGGCCAGTGACGTTCGCACGATAGAGTCGGAGCGCTCGGGGTCGGGGCGCCCCCTCGACCACCACGGACAACTGCCAGGGGTCTCGGGGGCGCATCCCCGCCCCGGGTGGGCCGCGCGGGCATTTCCACGCGCGGCCGGCGGTCCGGGGTCAGCTCATCAGAAGCTTGCCGGGCACCTCCCGGCCCATGATCTTGATCTGCTCCTTGGAGATGCCCTGCGCCATCAGCCCCGCCACGAGCATGGCGTAGCCGTCCGGCTGCGACGGGTTGCCGGTCTGTCCCAGGTCCGTGCCGAGGACGAAGTTCTCGGCGCCCACGGCCTTGATGTGATCGGCCGACTCCTTGTACGTCACCTGCCGCCAGTGCCGCATCCATGCCAGATGGGCGTTGGGCCCCATGAGCGGCCCCATGGCGTCGATCTCCATCTTGGCGCCCATGGAGGCGGCCTTCTTCATCTGCTCGGTCGTCATGTTGACGACCTCGAACTCCGCGTGCGTGACGACGATCCGGTCGCAGCCGGCATCTCGCGCGGCCTCGACGATCGCCATTACCTCGGTCGGCGACGCGTGGCCGGTGCACAGCACGAGCTTCTGCTGGGCGCAGATCTTCAGCACCTCGCGCAGCGCGGGCAAAGCCTTGCCGTCAGGCCCGACCACCTTGATGCCTTCGGGCGCATCCTTGAAGTGCTTGACGTGGTGGTCAGCGTCGAAGGTCGCCAGCCAGACCACTCGGCCGTAGCCGCCCTGCATGCGCCACATCCACTGGACCGCGTCCGGGTTGAGCCCGCCCGACGCGCTGTTGAGGGTGATGCCCCCGAAGGCCTTGATGCCGGGGTTGTGCTTGCGCACGAGCCAGGCGCGGTCCGCCGTGAGCGCCACGTGGTTCTTGAGGACGACCGCCTCCATCTTCCGGGCCATGTAGAGCTGGGCCATCTCATCGTCGTCCACGGCCCTTCCGAACACGTCCGGTGCGCAGTGGTTGTGGAAGTCGATCAGGCCCTCGATGGGGCTGACGGTTGGCGGCGGTGGTGGGAACACGCGCACCTGAGCCGTGGCGGAGTCCTTCAAGGTCGCCATCGCCGCGAGGCCGAGGGCTCCGGCCGCCGCGGTCTTGAAGAACTCCCGGCGGCTCGCGCCGCGGGTCTGATTGGTCGACTGCGGCTCCGGGTCGTGGCCCCAGCTGTGGCCGCAGCAGTTCATGAAGCGCCATCGTGGGACTCGAAAGGAATCCATGGGGCACCTCCTTGTTGAGGCGGGCTGAGGGTACCGCCGCACTTCGGTAACTGGGCTCTCCGTCGGACCAGCGCGGGAATAGCACGAACTGCGGCACCAAGTCAAAGAGCGGCCGACGCACCGCGGCGAAGGAGGAGGACGCCCACTTCTGCTGCTCCAGCTCCTGCGCGTGTTTGAGCATCAGCGCATAGATAGGATGTGGTTGCCAGGCCGCCTCGTTGAGGTCCCGGCTTGGAGAGGAGGCCGCGTCGCGACGGATGCACCGCCCAAGCGACTTGGGCACCGCGCTGTTTGCGGTCGCGGCGTTTCGACGACGTTCGCGCCTTCCAGCCCGAACCTGACTGAGCAGCGTGCGCAGATCCTCCGGTCAACGATGGGCAGAGACGCTACGGGTCAGGTGCGGCGTGGTCAAGCGGTCTCGCGTGCGTGAATCGATGGCCTGGCACCCCACCCGGCCGGCCCTGTTCGGCCGTCGGCGGGGCCGGCGCGCCCCGGGTCCGGCCCGCTCGGATTCGCTATAGTGGAGGCTCCGAGGGAGGGGACCCATGCGCATGCAGGGCAAGGTGGCCATAGTGACGGGAGCGGGGTCGGGGATCGGTCGGGCGTCGGCGCTCCGGCTCGCCGCCGAAGGCGCGCAGGTGGCATGCGTGGATATCGCAACCGACGCCGCCCGCGCCACCCAGAAGGCCATCGAGGCGTCGGGCGGCCAGGCGCTGGCGCTCGCGGCCGATGTTACCGACGACCAGGCCTGCGGGCGGATGGTGGAGGAGACGCTCGCATGCTGGGGCCGGCTCACGACCTTAGTAAACTCGGCTGGCGTCCGGCCGGTGGCGGTCGACGTGGCCCCGCCGCCGGCGGAATTCCGCCGGGTCATCGAGGTGAATCTCACGGGAACGTACCTGGCGTCGCGGGCCGCGCTCGGCGCGCTCCGTGCGAGCGGCGCGGGGGCCATCACCAACCTCGGGTCGATCTACGGGCTGGTCGGCGGGTCGATGGCGCCGTCCTACGCGGCCGCGAAGGGCGCGGTGGTGAACCTGACCCGGCAGCTTGCGCTCAACTGGGCACCGGCGGTGCGCGTGAACTGCGTCTGTCCCGGCGTCATCGCGACCCCAATGACGGCGGAGCTCCGGAAGGACCCCACCTGGACGGAGGAGGTGCTGAGAAAGTATCCACTCGGCCGCTTCGGCCAGCCGGAGGAGATCGCAGCCGCGATCCTCTATCTCTCTAGCGACGAGGCCGCCTGGGTCACCGGCGTGGCGCTCCCGGTGGACGGCGGCTACACGGCGATCTGATGCGCGCGGCGACCCTGAGCTAGGCGGAGCCCCGGTCCGCCGGGGACCTTGCGCAAGTCCGCGCGCTCGCCTCGGCCGGTGCCGTCGGCGGGGGCGGGGGGGGCGGCGGGCTACCGGGCTTCGGCCGGGAAGAGGGTGGGGGAGGCGCTCGAGGAGGCCTCGAACCAGCGCAGGCGGTCCCTGAGCCGAACCACCTCGCCGATCACGGCCACCACGGGGGGCTCGAGCCCGGCCGCCTTGCCGAGGATGTCGCCGAGCGTGCCGACGATGATCTGCTGGCGCTCGGTTGTCCCCAGCCGGATGAGGGCCACGCCCTTTAGAGGGCTGGTATGCTAGTCTTCACGAGCAAGGCTTGGGGGTGTCGTCTGCCTCAAGGGCGCGGGAGGAGTGCGTGACGGTCACTGACCGCATCGAGATCAATCCCAAGGTGATGCTGGGCAAGCCTGTCATCCGAGGTACGCGCATCACCGTGGAACTAATCCTCCGCAAGCTCAGCGAAGGTGCCACCGAGGCCGAGCTGCTGGACGCCTACCCGCGCCTCACCCGGCAGGACATCCAGGCGGCCATCGGGTA
>DASSSH010000088.1:0-2662 GCA_035708525.1 Candidatus Methylomirabilota bacterium | reverse complement strand
AGCCCTCACCCGAGCCCCCGCTGGGGGATGGGGGGTCGCGCGAGCCATGCCCGAGCGAGCGGCGGCGTACAGGCGAGCCATCGCCGGCGCGCCTGGGGCCCCCGCGCCCGGACCCTGCCGCGCTCCGCTGAACGCGTTGACGAGCCTCATCAGCTCTTGAGGCTGACGATGTTGTAGGCCTTGACCGGACGCTGGAAGCCCTTGAGCGTGAGCTCTTCCAGCGGCTCGGCGATTACCAGCTCCTCGGCGGTGGCGAGCACTCGCTGGGAGATCAGGATCTGGCCGGGCTTGGCCTCGCCGCAGAGCCGGGCGGCCAGGTTGGTGACGGTACCGATGGCGCCATAATCCCAGCGCCCTTCGAAGCCGATGGCGCCGATGGTGGCGTAGCCCTGGGCGATCCCGATCCCGAAGTCGAGATCGAAGCCGCGCTTGCGCCAGCCCGTGGCCAGCTCGACGACCCGCCCCCGCATGGTGACGGCCATGCGGACGGCGCGCTGCGCCGGATCCGACACCGGCACCGGGTCGTTGAAGAAGATCATCATGCCGTCGCCGGTGAAGCGCTCGAGGGTGCCCTCGTGGGCCATGATCAGCTTGCCCATCTCGGCGTGGTACTCGCGCAGCACCGTCATGACTTCCTCGGGCTCCGAGGTCTCGGCGAAGGCCGTGAAGCCGCGCAGGTCGAGGAAAACCACGGTCACCTCGCGCCGGTGACTCTTGAGCGGGTCCTCGGCGTCGCCGGCGACGATCAGCTCGGCCAGCTGGGGGGAGAAGAAGCGCTTGAGCCGCCCCATGCGCTCGAGCTGGCCGACCTGCTCGCGCACCCGCTCCTCGAGGGTGCGGTTCATCTCACCCAGCTCTTCGTAGAGCGCCCGGATGCGCAGCAGCGAGCGCACGCGGGCCAGAAGCTCCGGTTGGTTGATGGGCTTGGTCAGGAAGTCGTCGGCCCCAGCCTCGATCCCCTTGATGCGCTCCTCGCCGGGGTCGAGCGCCGTCACCATCACGACGGGCAGGATGCCGGTGGCGGGGTTGGCGCGGATCTTCCGGCAGACCTCGTAGCCGCTCATCTCGGGCATCACGACGTCCAGGAGCACGAGGTCGAGGTCTTCCTTCTCGACGATGGCCAGCGCCTGCCGCCCCGAGGTGGCGGTGAGCACGTCGTAGCCCTGGGCGCCCAGGAGGTCGGCCAGGAGCTTGACGTTGAGCGGGGTGTCGTCGACGACCAGGATCCGGGCGGGAGCGCTCACGGAAAGCTCCCCTTGGCGGCCGCACCGTCCAGCGTCTGCCGGACGGCGGCGACGAACTCCTTCACGTTGATCGGCTTGCTCTGGTAGCCGTCGAACCCCGCGCTCATGATCTTCTGACGGTCCTGGTTCATCGCGGAGGCGGTCACCGCGATCACCGGGATGCTCCGGGTGCGCGCGTCGGCCCGCAAGCGCCCCAAGGCCTCGATCCCGTTCATCCCGGGCAGCTGAATATCCATCAGGATCAGGGCCGGCGGGGCTTCCAGCGCGAGCCGGAGCCCCTCCTCGGCCGTCTCGGCCTCGGCCACGCGGTAGCCGTGAAACTGGAGCACGTCGCGCTCGAGCTTGCGGTTCTTCTCGTTGTCCTCGACGATCAGGATGAGCTCGTTGGCCATGGCCTCACCGGCAGTGAAAACGTGAACGTCGATCCCTTCCCCACTTCGCTCTTGACCCAGAGGCGGCCGCCGTGGAGCTGGACGAATTTCCGCGCCAGCGTGAGCCCCAGCCCCGTGCCTTCCCGCTTGCGCGCGTAATCGCCGCCCACCTGGCGGAACTCCTCGAAGATCTCGTCCTGATCCTCCTCGGCGATGCCGATGCCGGTGTCGCTGACCGAGATCTCCACGGTGCCGTCCGCGGGCACGGCGCGCAGCACGACCTTGCCGCCCTCCGGCGTGAACTTGACGGCGTTGGACAGCAGGTTGAGCAGCACCTGCTTGAGCTTGCGCTCGTCGCCGACGAAGCGACCGAGCCGCGGGTCCAGCTCGAGGCTCAGCGCGATCCCATGGCGGTTCGCACGCTCGCGCACGAGTGTCATGGCATTGTCCAGCGCCATGGGCAGCTCGAAGGCCGTTAGCTCGAGCTCCATCCGACCGGCCTCGATCTTGGACAGGTCGAGGATATCGCTGATCAGGGAGAGCAAGTGCTTGCCGGAGGAGAGCACGTCCTGGAGGTACTCGTCCTGCTTGGCATTCAGCTCGCCGAACATGCGCTGGAGCAGGACCTCGGAGAAGCCGATGATGGCGTTGAGCGGGGTGCGTAGCTCGTGGGACATATTGGCGAGGAACTCGGACTTGTGGCGATTGGCCACCTCGAGCTGGCGGCCCTTGTCTTCGATCTCGCGGAACAGGCGGGCGTTCTCGATGGCCACCGCCGCATGGGAGGCGAAGGTCTGGAGCAGCTCCACCGTCTGGGGCAGGATCTTCCGATTGCTGAGCTTGTTGTCCGCGCTGAGCACTCCGACGCACCGGCCCCGGGCGATCATCGGCAGCAGCAGGAAGCTGTTCGAGCGAAGCGCCCTGACCTCAGAGTATGGGGGCTGCAGCCTAAGCTCGGGCGGCACAGGATGCTCGGCGTCGAACAGCAGCACTGCCCCGTCGCGATAGGACTTGCCCATCGCGCCCGCCTCCCGAACAGGAATGGCG
>DASSSH010000087.1:0-44986 GCA_035708525.1 Candidatus Methylomirabilota bacterium | reverse complement strand
CTCATCGGCCGCCCCATCATCGCCGTCGTCATGGCGACCATCGGGCTCGCGGCCATGCTGCGGGGGTTCGGCCCGCTGGTTTGGGGGGCGGAGACCCGTCCCCTGCCGCTTCCCACCGGCGATGAGCCCATCGTGCTGGGGACGCTCTTCATCCCGCCCATCCAGTTGCTGGGCGCCACGGTGAGCCTGATCTTTCTCGCGGTCTTCGGCTGGTTCTTCCTCAAGAGTCGCAAGGGCATCGCAATGCGGGCCGTGGCAGACAGCCAGCAGGTCGCCATGGCCATGGGCATCAACGTGGAGCGCTACTTTGGCCTGGCCTGGGCCATGACGGGGGTGGTCTCGGCGCTGGGCGGGATCATCTGGGGAAACCTGCTGGGCGTGGACGCCCACCTGGCGCTGGTCGGGCTCAAGGTGTTCCCAGTGGTGATCCTGGGGGGGCTCGACTCAATCCCGGGTGCCATCGTGGGGGGCCTCGTCGTGGGCATCGTGGAAAACGTGGCGGCAGGCTACATCGACCCCTATGTCGGCGGCGGCACCAAGGACTTCGCGCCCTATGTGCTGATGATCATCGCCCTGATGGTTCGGCCCTACGGAATCTTTGGCAAGGCAATCATCGAGCGGGTGTAGTGCGAGCCGAGGCGCGGCCGACGAGCCGCAGGCGTGGCAGTTCGAGCTGAGCGGCGGAGCCGCGAGGCGAGGGCTGGGTGGAGGCGCGACGAGGTGAGCGGTGAAATGGTTCGAACAGTAAGCCTGATGCGACACCGGAGCCGGCCGTGATTCATCGCGAGTGCGGCGTGTTCAAAACCACCTACCAGGCCGACATGGCCTTTTACCCGCTCCCCATCGCACGCTGGACGGTGGTGGCGATCGCCGGCCTCATCTTCCTCGTGCTGCCGCTCGCGGTGCACGAGTACTACCTTTCGATCGTCAATCTGGTCTCCATCGCCACCGTCGGGGCCCTGGGGCTGAACATCCTGGTGGGCTACACCGGGCAGATCTCCATCGGTCACGGGGCCTTCATGTCCGTGGGCGCCTACACCGCGGCCAACTTGGCCGTGCGCTTCGGCTTCCCGTTCTGGATTTCGCTGCCGCTGGGAGGCCTGATGGCGGCGGCGGTCGGCGCCGTGGTCGGGATCCCGTCGCTCCGGATCAAGGGGCTGTACCTGGCCATCGCGACGCTCGCCGGCCAACTCATCATCGAGTGGACCATCAACCACGTGACGTGGATCAGCGGTGGTGTCCAGGCCTCGATCCAGGTGCCACGGCCGGCGCTGTTCGGCTACACCATCGTCACTCAGCGCGAGATGTACTTCTTCCTCCTCTTCTTCGTCGTCGCCGCGCTGGTGGGGACCATGAACCTCGTGCGGAGCCGCATTGGCCGCGCCTTCGTCGCCATCCGTGACCACGATATCGCAGCAGAGATCATCGGCATCGACATCTTCCGCTACAAACTGCTGGCGTTCGCGATCTCGTCCTTCTATGCGGGTGTCACCGGAGTGCTGTACACCTACTACCTCGGCATCGCCAACTACGAGCAGTATCAGATCGTCACCTCCATCGACTACCTCGCGATGATCATCATCGGCGGCCTCGGGTCCGTCCTGGGGTCCATTTTCGGCGCGATCTTTGTCACACTATCGCCGATCATTCTCCGCTATACGATGGAGGCGCTCGGTGGCCTCGTCTTTTCCTCCGCGGCGGTCCTCAACATCATCCCGAACCTGCGGTTGGTCGTGTTCGGAGGGCTGATCATCCTCTTCCTGGTGATTGAACCGGAGGGGCTCAATCGCCTGTGGCGGAACATCCGCAACTACTTTCGCGTCTGGCCGTTCGCGTACTGAGCGTGCGCGAGAAAAGGAGGCAGTCATGAGGAAATGCCTGGTGCTGGTGTTGGGTGTCGTGGTCGGGCTGGGCGCGCTGCTGGCGGCCGCGAGGCCGGCGGCTGCGAGCCACGAGATCGTCATCGGTCTCCTGTGCGATCGCACCGGGGCGACCCAGGTGGTCGGTGTCAACCTGTGCCCGGGAGCGCACGACTACGTCAAGCTGCTGAACTCGAAGGGGGGCGTGGAGGGACACAAGATCAAGCTCCTCGAGGTCGACCATGAGTACAAGGTGCCGCCGGCGGTCGAGGCCTACGAGCGCTTCAAGAAGGAGGGGGCGGTGACGATCGCCCTGTACGGCACCCCGATCGCGTATGCGCTGACGCAGAAAGTGACGGAGGATAAGATCCCGGGCATCACGCCGGGCTTCGGCCGCGCCGACGCCACCGATGGGACCCGGTTTCCCTATATCTTCCCGATCCTGGCGACCTACTGGTCCCAGGCGGCCGCCTCGGTGAAGTTCGCGAAGGACCAGCTGGGCGGCAGTCTCAAGGGCAAAAAGATCGCCTACCTGTTCTTCGACAACCCTGCCGGCCGCGAGCCGATCGGGGTGCTGGAGGACTTGGCGAAGCTCGAAGGGTTCGAGCTGAAGACCTTCGCCGTGCCCCCGCCAGGAGTGGAGATGGGGGCCCAGGCGCTGGACATCGCCCAGCGCTACCGCGCCGACTTCGTGATCACCCACCTGTTCGGGCGCTCGCCCTCGGTGTCCATCAAGGAGCTGAAGCGTGTGGGCTACCCGCTGCGGAAGGTGGTGGGCTTCGTCTGGGGCGCGGCCGAGGCGGACATCGAGGCGGCGGGCGGCTGGAGCGTGGCCGAGGGGTACAACGCCATCGAGTTCGCCGGCGTCGGGCAGGACTTCCCCGTGATCCGCGAGATCAAGGAGATGTACAAGAAGGAAGGGAAGGAGCCGCCGAAGGAGATGGCGTCCACGGTGTATTACAACCGGGGCATCGTCTGGGTAGCCGTCCAGATCGAAGCCGTCCGGAACGCCCTGAAAGCGAAGCCCGACGGCAAGATCACCGGCGAGGACGTGAAGAAGGGCTTCGAGAAGATCCGGGGCTTCACGCTCGGCGGCCTGGTGCCACCGCTGGAGATTACTCCCAATGATCACGAGGGTGGCGGCTGGGTGGAGATCTGGCAGGCCAAGGAAGGAAAACTTGTGCGGGTGGCTCCATGGTTCAAGGCCTACCCGGAGGTGCTGGCCAAGCACATCAAGGAGGCTGCCAAGAAGTAGCCGGCGTCTGATGGCCTCAGGGGTCGCCACCACGCCGTCTGCCGAGGATGGTAGGGGCGAGTGGCGACCCCCGAGACCGTCGGCCGAGCCACGACGATGCTGGGCCTCAATAACGTCGAGGTGATCTACGACGGGGTGATCCTCGTCCTCAAGGGCGTGTCGCTGACCGTCCGCGAGGGCGGCATCACGACCCTGCTGGGCGCGAACGGGGCTGGCAAGACCACCACGCTCAAGGCCATCTCGGGCCTGCTCCGCTCGGAGCGCGGCGAAGTGACCAAGGGCTCGGTGGAGCTGGCCGGCGAGCGGGTCGACCGACTGCCGGCCCACGAGATCGTCAAGCGCGGCGTGGTACAGGTGTTCGAGGGACGGCGCGTGTTCGAGCACCTGACCACGGAGGAGAACCTGATCGCGGGTGCGCACATCCAGGGCGACCGGGCGCGGGTATCCGAGGGCATCGCGCGCGTGTACGAGTACTTCCCGCGGCTCAAGGAGCGCCGCCACGTCCAGGCGGGCTATATCTCGGGCGGTGAGCAGCAGATGCTCGTGATCGGGCGGGCCCTCATGTCGGACCCTCGCGTGATGCTGCTCGACGAGCCCTCGCTGGGGCTGGCGCCCATGCTGGTGGAAGAGATCTTTGACATTGTCCGCCGGCTCAACCAGGAGCGGAAGCTCACGGTGCTCCTCGTCGAGCAGAACGCGACCCTGGCGCTCGGCCTTGCCGAGCACGGCTACGTGATGGAGAACGGGCGGATCGTGCTCGAGGGCTCGGCAGAGACGCTCAGGGAGAACGCCGACATCAAGGAGTTCTACCTGGGCCTCACCGAGGTCGGCGCGCGGAAGTCCTACCGCGATGTCAAGCACTACAAGCGGAGGAAGCGGTGGCTGTCGTGAACAGGAACCGTCTGAAAGGCTTCTACGACAGGGGGAAGGAGACCATGCCAGCCGACGCCCGCCACCGCTATCAGGACGGCTGGGTGGCGGCCCTGGTGGAGCATGCGTGGGCCAAGGCCCCCGGCGTCCGCCGGCGCATGGAGAAGGCCGGGCTCGCGCCCAAGTCGGTCAAGTCGGTGGACGATCTGGCGCGGTTGCCCGTGACCAAGAAGTCCGAGATGCCCGACCTGCAGCGCGCCGACCCGCCCTTCGGCGGTTTCTGTGCGGTCCCCATCACCGACGTGCGCCAGATCTTCGTCTCACCTGGCCCGATCCTCGAACCCATCAGTCGTGAGTTCGCCTGCTGGCACGCCGAGACCGGGATGTACGCGGGCGGCTTTCGCCGCGGCGACATCGTGCTCAATACGTTCTCGTATCACCTGACCCCGGCTGCCCACATGCTGGACGAGGCGCTGGAGGTGCTGGGCTGCACCGTCGTGCCGACCGGGGTGGGGAATACCGACACCCAGGTCGCCATCGCCAAAGCCGTGGGAGCCACCGGATACGTGGGCACGCCGTCCTTCCTCATGACCATCCTCAAGCGTGCCGAGGAGATGGGCGCCGGCCGGCTGCCCTTCCAGGTCGCCCAGGTCGGCGCCGAGCCGTTCCCGGAGTCGATGCGGCGCGCCTTTCAGGACCAGTACGGGATCATGGCGCGCCAGGGCTTCGGCACCGCCGACCTCGGCATGATCGCCTACGAGTGTCCGCAGGCCAGCGGCATGCACCTGGTGGACGACGCGATTCTCCAGGTCTGCGACCCGCAGAGCGGCGAGCCGCTGGCCCATGGCCAGCTGGGGGAGATCGTGGCGACGGTCCGCCACGAGGGCTACCCCATGATCCGCTTCGGGACCGGCGACCTCACGGTCGTGGACCCGAGCCCATGCCCCTGTGGCCGGACGGCGCCCCGCATGCTTGGCTGGCGTGGCCGCGTGGACGAGGTGACCAAGGTGCGCGGCATGTTCATCCATCCGCGGCAGGTGGACGAGGCCGTGGCCAAGGGGGGCGGGGCCGCGCGCGCTCAGGCGGTGGTGACCCGGGACGGGCACGAGGACGTGCTCACGTTGCGAGTCGAGCTGATGCCGGGGGCGGATGTGGCCGCCGCCATTACGGCGCTCACGGCCGCGGTCCGCGATGCCATGAAGCTGCGCGGCAAGGTCGAGGTCGTGCCGGCGGGCACGATCCCGGAGAATGCCAAGAAGGTCGACGACCAGCGCAAATGGGACTGACAGCATTTCCCTCTCCCCGTTGGGGGAGAGGGCAGGGTGAGGGGGGCGGGGCAGAGTGAAGATCTTCAACGAGCAGCACGAGATGTTCCGCCAGGCCGTCCGCGTCTGGGTTCAGCGCGAGGTCGAGCCGCACATCGAGGAGTGGGAGCAGGCCGGCCAGATTCCCAAGACCATCTGGCCGCGCATGGGTGAGCTGGGCTTCCTGGGGGTCGAGTACGACGAGAAGTACGGCGGCGGCGGTGCCGACTTCCTGACGACGGTCGTGCTCTGCGAGGAGCTGGCGCGCTCGCGCTGCGCCGCCCTGGCCATGGCGGTGGGCGTGCAGACCGACATGGCCTCGCCCCACCTGTATTGGACGGGGAGCGAGCCGCTCAAGGAGAAATACCTGCGGGGCATCTGCCGCGGCGAGAGCCTCTGTGCCATCGCCGTCACCGAGCCCGGGGGCGGCTCCGACGTCGCCGCCATCCGCACCCGCGCCGTCCGCGACGGGGACCACTACGTGCTCAACGGCTCCAAGATGTTCATCACCAACGGCGTGCTGGCGGACCTGTACTTCGTCGCGGCGCGCATCGAGAGTGGTGACGGCCAGCAGCGGCATAAGGGCATCTCCATGTTCCTCGTGGAGCGGAAGACCCCCGGCTTCACCGTGAGCCGCAAGCTCGACAAGATGGGCATGCGCGCCTCCGACACGGCCGAGCTCGCGTTCCAGGACATGCGCGTCCCTGCCGAGAACCTGCTCGGGCAGGAGGGCAAGGGCTTCTACGAGGTGATGCGCATCTTCCAGCGGGAGCGACTGGTCGCAGGGCTGCACGCCGTGGCGGGCTGCGACCGGGCGCTCGAGGATACGATCGCCTACGTCCAGCAGCGCCAGGCTTTCGACGAGCCCCTCTCGAAGAAGCAGGTCATCCGCCACAAGCTGGCCGAACTGGCGACCGTCATCGAGGCCGCCCGATGGCTGACCTACGCGGCGTGCGTGAAGTTCCAGGAAGGCGCGGAGGCGGTGAAGGAGATCTCCATGGTCAAGCTCTTCACCGCCGAGATGGCTCAGCGGGTCGCCTACGACTGCGTCCAGCTCCACGGGGGCTACGGCTACATGCGCGAGTACCCCATCGAGCGCTTCTTCCGCGATGTCCGGCTCATGACCATCGGCGGTGGGACGTCTGAGATCATGCGGGAGATCATCGCCAAGCAGATGGAGCTCTAGTCCCGCGCGATGCGCCGCCGCGTCGGCAACGCCCTGCTTCTGCTCGAGCAGGAGCAGCGTGCCGCGCCGCTCGGCATTGCAACGGCGTGACTCCCGACTTCGTCGCAGTCGGCCACCTGACGCTCGACCGCACCCCGGGCGGTGTCCGGCCGGGCGGTGCCGCCTTCTATGCGGCCGTGACGGCCCACCGGCTGGGGCTCCGAGTCGGCGTGCTGACATCGTTCGGCTCCGATTTCTCCACCGGCGCGCTGCCCGCCGGCGTCGAAGTCGTCAACGTCTCGGCTGACCACACGACCATCTACGAGCTGAAGCCGCTGTCCGCCGGCCGACAACTGACGCTGCATGCCCGCGGGGCGGACATCGAAGCCTCGCGGCTCCCGGAGGAATGGCGCGAAGCGCCGCTGGCTTTGCTCTGTCCCGTCGCGAACGAAGTCGACCCGGCGTTCGCGACGGCCTTTCGCGATGCCTCGGTCGGCGTCAGCGCCCAGGGCTGGCTCCGCCAGCGCGGGAGCGGCGGGCTCATCTCAGTCCAGGAATGGGAGGACGCGGGACTCGTGCTGCCCCACGTGCGACTCCTTGTCGTCAGCGACGAGGACGTGGCAGGGCTGGAGAAATCCGCGCTCGAATGGTTCCAGCAGGTGCCTCTCGCGGCGTTCACCGAGGGCCGCCGCGGCGCGCAGCTCTTCGTCAACGGCGAGCGCTACCGTGTAGAGGCGGAGCCGGCCCGCGAAGTGGACGCCATCGGTGCCGGCGACGTCTTTGCGGCCACGCTCCTGATCGAGTACGACCGCCGCAACGACCCGTGGGAGGCCGCGGCGGCCGCGGCATGCGCGGCCGCGGCCAAGGTCGAAGCCGTCGGCGCGGCGGCGATTCCCGACCGCGACGCGCTCGAGGCCCGGCTCGCGGCGTACCGGCGCCGCCGCGGCGGCTGAGGGCGCTCCCGGCTTGCCGCATCCCCATCACCGAGGCTACACTGAGCCCGAGGACACGATCGAAGCGCATGGCGGACCGGCGTATCCGGATCACGGCTGGCTCGGTCGCGGCTGACGCCGTGCTCAACGACTCGGCGACCGCGACCGCGGTGTGGCAGGCCCTGCCGCTGGCCGTGGCCGGCGAGACGTGGGGCGACGAGATCTACTTCAGCATCCCGGTGACAGCCAAATCGGAATCGCCGCGCGAGACCGTCGAGATGGGTGACCTCGGCTACTGGCCGCCCGGCTCGGCCTTTTGCATCTTCTTCGGCCCGACGCCGGCCAGTCGCGGCTCCGAAATCCGGCCGGCGAGCCCGG
The DNA here is from genome assembly GCA_035708525.1 of Candidatus Methylomirabilota bacterium. Classification (GTDB taxonomy): domain Bacteria; phylum Methylomirabilota; class Methylomirabilia; order Rokubacteriales; family CSP1-6; genus DASSSH01. Next base: position 37,223 of record DASSSH010000087.1, on the reverse strand, counting down.
TGAACGTGCTGGGCCGCGTGCTCGGCGATCCCACCGTCTTCAAGAAGGTCCGCTCCGGGACCACGGTCCGCGTGGAGCGGGCCTGAGGAGGTGCTCATGAAGATCTTTCTCGATACGGCCAACGTCGCCGAGTTGAAGGAAGGCGTGGCCATGGGACTGGTGGATGGCTGCACGACCAATCCCACCCTGATCGGAAAGGAAAAGCGCCCGTTCCGGCCGCTCGTGGAGGAGATCTGCTCCATTGTCCCGGGTGACGTGAGCCTGGAGGTGGTGGCCACGGATTTCGAGGGCATGGTCAAGGAGGGCAAGGAGCTGGCGCAGGTGGCGAAGAACGTCGTCGTCAAGTGCCCGCTCACCAAGGATGGACTCAAGGCCGTCAAGCGCCTGACCGAGGACGGCATCCGCGTCAACCAGACGCTCTGCTTCTCGGCCACCCAGGCCCTGCTCTCGGCCAAGGCCGGCGCCTACTACATCAGCCCGTTCCTCGGGCGACTCGACGACATCGGCCATGTGGGGATGGACCTGGTGCGGGACATCTGCGAGATCTACAGGAACTATGGCTTCAAGACCCAGGTCCTGGCGGCCTCGATCCGTAACCCGCTGCACGTGGTGGACGCGGCCAAGGCCGGCGCGCATGTGGCCACCATGCCGTTCAACGTGCTGGAGATGCTGATGAAGCATCCGCTGACGGACATCGGGCTCAAGAAGTTCCTCGACGACTGGGCGAAATCCGGCGCGAAGATCTAGCTCCGTCTGGGGCCACTGGAGCCGGGGCGCCTCCCTCAACCACGAACGGCAGGCAACGGGTTTCGGGAGGCATCCCCGGCCCCGGTGGCCCGCGCGCGGCTATGGCACCCCCGCCGCCCATCCGCACGCCATTTCCGTGTTCCACCCGATCTCAGGCCGAGGTCCGTATAACCGGGTGAGAGCCATGGAGACGGATCGACGGCTGATGCAGCGGGTAACCCGCGGGGACGGAACAGCCTTCACCGAGCTCGCCGAGCGCTTCGGCGGGAGGCTCTTGACGGTCGCCGGGCGACTGTTGGGCTCGCGCCAGGACGCCGAGGACGCCGTCCAACGAGCTCTGCTCCAATGCTACACGGGCGCGGCCGGCTATCAGCCGCGCTGGGCCGTCTCCACCTGGCTCTACCGGATCCTGACCAATGTCTGCGTGGACGAGCTGCGCCGTCGCTCCACCCGGGCCGCCCATGCCGAGCGTTCGGCGGCGGCTGCCGTGCTCGAAGCCCCCGGCAACCATCGGCCGCCAGGGGCGTACATGGATCTGCACCGCGCGCTCGAGCGGGTACCCCGCGAGGCGCGGGTGCTGCTCGCCCTGCGCTACGTGGACGGACTATCCTACGGCGAGCTGGCGAGGATCCGCGGTATTTCGGTCAACACGGTCAAGAGCCAGCTGGCGCGCGGCAAGTCTCTGCTGCGTGCCGAGCTCGGGCGACGAGGAATCGATCATGAATGACAGCAAGAGGCAGGACCGGCTTGACGATCTGCTGACGGACTACTTCCGGCCCGTGTCGGTGCCGCCGGCGCTGGTCCGGCGCGTCGCCGCCGCGGCGGCCGAGTCCACGGAGGATCTCCTGAAGCTCGAGAAGCGGCTCGGCATCCAGGCGACCACCCGCGGCGTGTCGCTGATCCGGACCGGAGCCGTGGAGAAGCCCGCCACGGCGGCGGCGCGTCGATTGGCCGAGCGGGCCCGCGAGGAGCTGGCCGAGTATCTCGGGGGCAAGCGCGCGTTCTTTTCGGTGCCCGTGGATCTTTCCGGAGTTCCCGATTTTCAGCGGCGCGTCCTGGAGACGGCTCGCAAGATTCCCTTCGGGGAGGCGCGTCCCTATGCCTGGGTGGCCGAGAGGATCGGGCATCCCCGGGCGGTGCGGGCCGTCGGAACCGCGCTCGGCAGGAATCCCGTGCCGCTCATCGTGCCCTGTCACCGCGTCTGGCGGAGCGATGGCGGCCTGGGCGGCTACCTCTTCGGCGTCGACGTGAAGAGCCGCCTGCTCCAGCTCGAGCGCACGACGCCCGTGCTCGAGGGCTGCACGACCACGCGGATCGTCTGCCGGGTCGGATGTGTGCACGGGCGCCACATGACGCCGGAGCACCGGATTGTCTTCGCTTCGGTTGAGGATGCTCGGTCGGTGGGGTACCGTCCATGCAAGGTATGCAGGCCCGCAGCCTGACCGGTCGGCTCTCGATTCAGGAGCGCATCGCGCGGCTCGACTGGGAAGCCCTGGAGCGCTCGCTCTGGGATTGGGGCTGGGCCAAGACGCCGCCCCTGCTGACGCCCGAGGAGTGCGCCGAGCTGATCGGCCTCTATGGCGACAGCACGCGCTTCCGCAGCCGGGTGGACATGGCGCGCTTTCAGTTCGGGCTCGGCGAGTACAAGTATTTCGCCGAGCCGCTCCCCCGGCTCGTCGAGGGGCTCCGTCACTACGCCTACCCGCCGCTGGCCGTCGTCGCCAATCGCTGGGAGAGGGCGCTCGGCCGGCGCAAGCGTTACCCGCCTGACCTCGACGGCCTGCTCGCTCAATGCGCCGAGCGTGGCCAGAGCAAACCTACCCCGCTCATCCTCCAGTACGGCGCCGGCGGCTACAATTGCCTCCACCAGGACCTCTACGGCGACGTCGTGTTTCCCCTGCAGCTCACCTGCGCGCTGAGCCGGCGCGAGCAGGACTACGCGGGCGGCGAGTTTCTCCTGGTGGAGCAGCGGCCTCGGGCCCAGTCCCGCGGCCAGGTGGTGCTCCTGGAGCAGGGGGAGGCGGTCATCTTCGCCGCGCGGGATCGGCCCCTGCGCGGCAAGCGGGGCTTCTTCCGGGCGCGCATGCGACACGGCGTGAGCCGTGTGACGACCGGCGAGCGTTACACCCTCGGCGTCATCTTCCACAACGCCCAGTAGCTCGAGCAAGATTCCCTCTCCCCCGTCGAGGGAGAGGGTAAGGGTGAGGGGCTAGATCCGGGGCCGGATCTCGCGGGCGAAGGTTTCGAAGATTCCTACTGTGTCGTCGATGTCGCGAAAGCGCGCCTCGAGCAGCACGGTATCCACGCCGAGATCCTGATAGCGACGCAAGTCGCCGATGATCTGCTCGGGCGAGCCCTGGAGCGGCCGGCGCGGGCCATCGACGGGCGCGCTGCGAATGGACAGCCCGGCGCGGACGGTGATCGTCAGCTCGTCGAAGCCGCGCTTCCGCCGCTTGCACTCCGCCCGCAGCTCGGCGATGCCGCCATCGAGCGCCTCGACCGAGGGGAAGGCGGCATGCCAGCCGTCGCCCAGCTCGGCGACCCGGCGGAGCGCGCGCGGCGTGTGGCCGCCGATCCAGATCGGGATACGGCCCCGCCGCGGCTTGGGGAACACCCCAATGTCTTCGAAGGAGAAGAAGCGTCCATGGTATCGGGTCCGATCCTCGGCCCAGCACGCGCGCATCACGCGAATGGCCTCGTCGGACCACGCCCCCCGCGTCTCGAAAGGCGCGCCCAGCAGCTCGATCTCCTCGCGCATCCAGCCCACGCCGGCCCCGAGGATGAGCCGCCCGTCGGCCAGATGGTCGAGCGTGGCGAGCATCTTGGCGGCGAGCACCGGATGGCGGTGTGGCAGGACCAGGATCGTGGTGCCGAGTCTCACGCGCGCCGTGACTCCGGCGACGACACCGAGCGTGGTCAGCGGCTCGAGGAAGGTCGTGTCGGGCGGCAGCGGGAAGGCTCCGGTCTCGCTGTAGGGATAGCGGGACTCGATGGAATAGGGAAGCACGATGTGGTCGCTCGCCCACAGTGACTCATAGCCGAGCTCTTCCATGCGGCGTGAGAAGCGCAGCAGGTTCTCCCGCGTGGCGATGGGCCCGAACATGGGGAGATGGCAGCCGAAGTTCATGAGGCGGCCGGATGAAGGGGGTTGGCGGCTATCGCGGCCCGCCGGTTGCAGAGACGTCCGAGGGCCCGCGCACTCGGGCCCGTGAGTAATCGGATTCCGCGACGCCCATTACTCGCGATGGGCGCCCGAGGTGTAGAGGACGCGGTCGCCGAGCTCGTTGCGGCCGATCATCTCGCCCAGGCGCGAGCGCTGGATCTTGCCCGATGACGTCTTGGGTATGGTGCTGGGCTGGACGAGCAGGACCTTGGCGGGTCGGTGGCCTCTACTATGATGGACGCGCTGGACGATCTCCCGGACCAGACGGGAGAGAGCCGCCGCGTCCGTGACGCGCTCGCGCACCTCGGCGACCACGTGGAGCCGCTGGCTGCCCGTGCGCTCGCTCTCCACACCCACCGCGGCCGAGTAGCGCACACCGGGGACATGATCGACGATCTCCTCGATGTCGGCCGGCATGACGTTCTCGCCGCCGAGGATGATCAGATCCTTGAGCCGGCCGGTGATGAAGAGGTAGCCCTCGGAGTCGACAAAGCCGAGGTCCCCCGTCCGCAGCCAGCCGTCCGGCGAGAGCACCTTCCGCGTCGCCTCCGGGTTGTTGTAGTAGCCCTGCATCACCCCCGGGCTGCTCACGCAGATCTCGCCCTCAGTGCCGGCTTGGAGCGCCCGCGGGCCATCCATGATCCGCACGGCGACCCCACGGCACGGTCGGCCGACCGACAGGAACTTCCCGGAGCTGTCGAAGCGCAGCGGCGTCTTCCGTGGCCAGATCGCGACGGCCAGCGTGGCTTCGGCGAGCCCGTAACACGGCGTGATCAGGTTGTCGACGCCGAACTTCTGCTCGAAGGCCTGGATGGTGCTGGGGCGCACGGGCTCGGCGCCCGAAAGCGCCTGCTTCAGGGAGGACAGGTCGAGTCCCGTCGTGTCGTGGATGTTCCTCACGCAGTTGCGATAGCCGAAGTCCGGCGACACGGTGAAGGTGGCCTTCACCCGCGTGATCAGCTCGAGCCAGACACGCGGTGTCTTGAGGTCCGGCGGGAGCAGATAGAGCGGCGCGCCGTTCAAAGGCGGCGTGAACGCGCAGCCGATCAGCCCCATGTCGTGGTAGAGCGGCAGCCAGGAGACGACGATGTCCTCCCGCGCCAGCTGGGCGGCCTCGGCCATGAAATCCACGGTCCGGGTGACGTTGGCGTGGCTGAGGACGACGCCGCGGGGTTGGCCTGTGCTCCCCGAGGTGTACTGGATGAAGGCCGTGTCCTCGGGACTCGATGTCGGCAGCGCGGGGAGCGGGCCATCCACCTCCAGGTCGTCCGGTTCGAGCACATGGCGGACGTTGCCGGCTGCCGCCCGCGACTCGTCCACGCCCTTCCTGAACCAGCCGATGGTGCAGACCGCGCGCGCCTCGGAATCGCGGAAGACGTTGGCCGTGGCCTCGACACCGAGAGTGGGGTAGAGCGGCACCGGCACGGCGCCGAGTCGCAGCGCGCCCATGAAGGTGTAGAAGAACTCGGCACAGGTCGGATAGATCAGGCAGACTTTGTCGTTGCGATCGATGCCGACCTTCTTGAGTCCGGCCGCGTACCGGGCGCTCTCGCGCCACAGGCGGCCGTACGTGACCGTTTCCTCGTACAGGTGGAAGTACGGCTTGTCGGGTTCCTCGGCGGCGCGCTGCCCCAGGAGCTCGGTGAGTGTGGCCGGCATACCGACAGCGGGCGGGGTCACGCCGGGCATTCTATCCCAGAGCCTCGACCCATTGAAAGACGTCGGGTAAGTGGCGATCCAGGGCCCGCCGGTTCAGCACCAGGCCCCAGTGGGAGGCGCCCTCGAATTCAAGAAACCTGCCGCTCAGGAATTCCGAGAGCCGCCGGCACGTGCCGGGCGTCATGATGTCGTCCCGCTCGCCCGCCACGACGAGCACGGATCCGCTGATGGCATCGGGATCGATGAAGATGCCACGTTTGCGGTCTTGGCGCGCCATGCTCGACTCGGGACCGAGGCTCGCGAGGGCAATCCGTGTCTCGTCGGGATCGAGATCCGGCATCGTCGGCTGGACCAGGCAGCTCCTGTCGAAGATGCCGTAGGCTTCGGGTCCAAACACGCCCGGCGTCAGGGGCTCGAGGCTCGGCGACTCCAGAAGCTGGGCGGGCATGCTGGGCCCGAGCGCGATCACGCCCCGCGTCGGATAGAGGGCACCATACATCAGCGCCACGAGCCCACCCATGCTCCAGCCGATCACCACAGGGGGCTCAGGTAGATCGCGCGCGGATCTGCTCACGTCTTCCACGTAGTCGGCCATCACGGCGCGCGGGAGGTCGTTACCTGGGGCGCGGCCGTGGCCGCGAAGATCGGGGGCGAGCGTGCGGTGGCCTCGCGCCTCGAGGCGCTCGCGCCAGACGCTCCACACGCCCGAGGAGTTGGCGGCGCCGTGGACGAGCACCACCGGAAGCTGTTTCATCGCGAAATGCTCGGGCTGCAGCGCCGGCGCCGCAGCCGGTCAGCGCTCGATGACGATACGATCGAACGTCTCGGCGTAGGCGTAGCCTTTGGCCTTTCCCAGGAACGCATTGCGCTCGCGCACCCGCGCCTCGACGACAGCCATGTCCTGCATCTGGCTTCCGTGGCAGGCGAGCGCCTTGATCTTGAGATCCATGGTATCCGAGATGTCCACCACCACGTCGGGACTCTCCCACGACATGAGGTGCACTTCCTTGACCTTGTGCGGCTCCAGTCCCTGGGCCATCAGCTCGGGAAACGCCATGTGGTCGCGCGCCAGCGGGTAGATGCAGTCGAGCGCGATGCCGCCGGCGATGCGGTGATCGCGGTGCGAGGCGTAGAGATTCCTGGTCCGTTCCGGCTTCTGACAGATCACGAGATCGGGCCGGTGGCGCCGGATCGACGCGGTGACGGCCATACGGGAGGCACGGGTATCCTCCAGCTCGCAATCGGGAAAGCCGAGGAAGTCGACCGTCTCGACCCCGAGCACCCGCGCCGCGGCGCGCTGCTCATCCTCGCGAATCCGGACCAGCCGCTCGGGTGTCATGGCACGATCGCCGGAGCCCTTGTTGCCGTTGGTGAGGATGCAATAGACTACCGCCTTGCCTTCGCGGGTCAGTTTGGCCACGGTCCCGCCGGCGCCGAACTCCGAGTCGTCCGGGTGAGCCGTGATGACCATCACGCGCTGGATACGCTGGGCCTGGGTCATGGGCGAAACACTCCTTCGTCACACGTGAGTGAAACGTCCGCCGGGTCGCGGTCGGGCCTCTTCGCGGCCCAAGTCGCTCGTTGCGATGGTGATCTTACCTTATAATGCCGGCGGTGACGAATCGGACCAAGGGCGTGCTCGTGCTGGTTCTCTTGCTCGCGGGCTTCCCCCTGATTGCCGCGCTCCCCTATCAGATCGGCGCCATTCGCCTCGCCGGCCTGTCGCTGCTCTGGTGGTATGGGGGAGTTGCCGCGCCGCTCGCCGCCTGGCTCGTCGCCGTCGTCTGCCTCTCCGGCTCCCAGCCGGGTCGCCACGCGCGGCCGGAATGACGCCGGCCATCGGCCTCCTCGCCGCCTGGCTCACGCCGGCTGTCTGGCTCGGCCTGTCGGCGCTCATCCTCGATCTCGGCTCCGACGGGCTCTGGATCGGGCTCGCGGTAGTCTGCGCCCCCCTCATTGCCCTCACGATCGGCGGGCAAGCGCGCGAGGGATCTTCCGCGGTGGCCGAGCGCGAGCCGCTGTTCACCGTGGTGATCTTGCTGGTCACGGTGGGCACGCTGCTCTGCGCCAACATCGTGCTCGCCGGCGACGTGGCCGCCTGGCTCGGCGCCCCGCGGTGGCAGGGCATCACCGTCGCCGCCGCTGCCGGGTGGATTCTCACGGCGTGGCGCGGCGCCCGACGTGTGCTCGGCTTCCTGTTACTCCTCGCGCTGCTCGCCGTGAGCACGCCGCTGCTGGAGGCGGTGCGCGCGACCGGCACGGGGCCGCTGCGGGCGTGGGAGCGCGTGGCCAGCGAGGACGCATTTCGCTTTCCGCCTTCGAGCCCGTGGGTGACGCGCGGACGCGACCTCCGGATGGCACGCGGCCGCGCGCCCATCGTGTTCCATGAAGAGCACCGCATCACCGCGCCCGGCGGCGGCATCCTGCGGGCACGCACGGTGGATGGCCGTCGCGTGGCCGACCTCGAGTGGGAGCTGACGCCCGGGCAGTCGGTCACGCTCCGCCCCGGAGACGAGATCGAGCGCTCCTCAGCCTTGCGACTCCGCTTCGAAGCGGGCAAGCGCGTGCCGGGAGCGCCGCGGTCCGGCGTCGCCTGGGCCGAAGCGCATCCGCGCACCTGGCCGCACCGCGCCGCGCTGTTCCTCACCTTGCTGGTGGGTGCGGTGGCATTGCTGAGCTCGGGCGTGGGGGCTCGCCCTGTTCGCCGTGAGATGGCGCTCATCGGCGGCGGGCTCGTGGTGGGCTTCTTCTGGGCGCAGGGTTGGGCCGTTTACTCCGCCCTCGGCGCTCCCGATGTCTTCCTTGGCGGAGTCACCGCCGAGCGCCTCATCGAACTGCCGGGCCTTGTCATTGCCGACTCCTCGTGGCGCCGGCTACTCCAGTTCGCGCTGCTCGTCGCCGGCCTGGCCGGATTCCTCCTCTCGAGCGTCGCGCTCCGTGAGCGGGTGGGCGCGCTGGATCGCACGGGAGGCGGCGAGATCGGCTACGACCTCGGACTCTGGGCTGGCGTCTTCGGCGTGGCGGCCGTTGCGAGTCTCTGGCCCGTGGATCCGTGGTGGTTGACCATCCTCGCGCTGGGCGGCGCCGGCTCCGCGCTCGCACCAGCCGCGCTTTGGCCGCCGCGCGCGGAGCGGGAGAGTGCAGGCACCGCGGCCGGGCTGGTCGGGCTCGCCCTCTTCGCCGCGCTGGCGCTGGCGGGCGGGCTGGGCGGCGGCAGCGGTCTCGGGGCCACGGTGCTCTCGTATCCGGCCGTGGTCGCGGCGCCCGCGGGCGCCTGCGTGCTCTGGGTCGCGCGGCGCGGGGCTCGGCGCTGAGCGCGGCCCCCGGCCGCTGGGGGATGTCCAACCGGGTCTTCACCCCCACACTCGTCGCCTGCCTCGCGATCACGGCGTCCATCCACACGGCGAGCTACCTCCTCGCCACCACCCTGCCGCTGCACCTGGTCGCGCTGGGCGGGAGCAAGGCCCAGGTCGGCATGCTCTTCTCCGTGATGCAGCTCGTTTCGATGGCGCTCCGGCCACTGGTGGGTGGGTGGATCGACCGCTACGGGTTCAAGCCGGTGATCGTGCCGGGGGTCTTCGCGCTCCTGGTCACTTCGCTGGCCTTTCACCTGGCGGCAGCCCCGACGGCGATCATCGCGCTCATGGCGGGGCTTGGGGTGAGCCACGGGCTCATCAGTACATCGGTGGGTGTCCTGGCCGCGCAGACCGCCGCCCCGGAGCATCGAGGCGAGGCCCTCAGCGTGTATTACGTCGCGACGTCGGTGGCCTTCGCCGTGGGTCCGCCGATCGGGCTCGGGCTCTATGGCGCCGGGGGAATGCGGATCAATTTCCTGGTCGTTACCGGGTTTGCGATGCTGATCGGGCTGCTCGCCTGGCGCATGGCCGGCTCGGGCGCCGGCGGCCGCGTCCGCTCCGAGTTCCGCTGGTACAGCCGGAAGGCGCTGCCCATGGCCTGCACGCTGATTCTCACCAACCTGGGCTACAGCTCCATCTATGCCTTCCTGCCCCTGTACGCCATGGCCAACGGCATGGACGGCAATCTCGGCTGGTTCTATGCCCTCTTCTCGGTCTGCATCATCTCGGGCCGGCTCAGCCTGCGACGGGTCTCGGATCGGCTCGGACGGGTGTGGGTGCTCGTGCCGACCATGGCGATCCTGAGCATCGCCTTCTTCGTCCTGGCGCTGCCGCCGGCGGTGCCCACACTCGCGGCCGCGGCGGTACTGCTCGGCGCCGCCGTCGCGGTGCTCTATCCGACGCTGCTGGCGCTGCTCGTGGATCGGACGCCGGAGGCCGAGCGCGGCTCGGCCATCGGGACCCTGGCGGCCTCCTTCGACCTGGGCGTGGTCGTCGGCTCGCTCCTCGTCGGCCTCACGGTCGATCGCGCCTCCTACGCGGCCGGCTTCTCCCTGGGGGGCGTCGGGGCGCTGCTGGGGCTGGGGTGCTTCACGCTGATGGAGCGGCGCGGCACGCGGGATGCCGTTTTACCGCGGCCGTCCACCGGGGTATGATTCATCTCCATGGCGAATGACCGCATCGTCATCCGGGGAGCCCGGGAGCACAACCTCAAGTCCATCGATCTCGAGATCCCGCGCGACCAGCTGATCGTCATCACGGGCCTGAGCGGCTCGGGCAAGTCCTCGCTGGCCTTCGACACGATCTACGCCGAGGGACAGCGCCGCTATGTGGAATCGCTGTCGGCCTACGCCCGGCAGTTCCTCGAGCAGATGGAGAAGCCCGACGTGGACTCCATCGAGGGGCTGTCCCCGGCCATCTCCATCGAGCAGAAGACCACGTCGAAAAACCCGCGGTCGACCGTCGGCACCGTCACCGAGATCTACGACTACCTGCGCGTGCTCTTCGCCCGGATCGGCGTCCCCCACTGCCCGCAGTGCGGCAACGTGATCTCCGCGCAGACCGTCCAGCAGATGGTGGACCGGGTCATGACGCTGCCGGCCGGCAGCCGCCTGGTCGTCCTGGCCCCCGTGGTGCGCGGCCGGAAGGGCGAGTACCGCAAGCTCTTCTTCGACCTGCGCCGCCAGGGCTATGTGCGTGTCCGCGTGAACGGCCAGCTCCACGAGCTGGCCGAGGACATCGAGCTGACCAAGACGAAGAAGCACACGATCGAGGTGATCGTCGACCGGCTCATCGTCAAGGACACGCTGGGCTCTCGGCTCGCGGACTCGCTGGAGACGGCACTCCGGCTGGCCGACGGTGTCGTGCAGGTGGAGGTGCCGGACGGGCCTGGCTTCCTCTTCTCCGAGCGGCTGTCCTGCGCGGCCTGCGGCATCTCGTTTCCCGAGATCTCGCCGCGGATGTTCTCGTTCAACAACCCATACGGTGCCTGCGCCGCGTGCGGTGGCATCGGCACCCGTTACGAGATCGACCCGGAGCGCGTCGTGCCCGATCCCGGCAAGTCCCTGGCCGGCGGGGCGCTCGCCCCCTGGGTCAACCAGCCCGGCTCGCTCTTCAAGCAGACGCTTCGGGTGCTGGCCAAGCGCTACCGCTTCAGCCTCGACACGCCCTGGGGCAAGCTGCCGAAGAAGACCCGCGACATCATCCTTCACGGGGAAGCCGCTGGAGGCTTCGAAGGGGTCGTCAGGCTTCTCGAGCGCCGCTACAAAGAAACGCTCTCCGAAGACACCCGCCTGGAGGTGGAGCAGTTCATGACCGAGCGGGACTGCCCGGACTGCGGGGGCTCCCGCCTGCGCCCGGAGACGCTCTCGGTGAAAATCGCCGGCCGGTCCATCGCCGACGTGGTGCGCTTCTCGATCAAGTCGGCGCGCCAGTTCTTCGAAACGCTGGCCCTGTCCGAGCGCGAGATGCTCATCGCCCGCCGGGTGCTGAAGGAGATCCGCGAGCGGCTGGGCTTCCTCTCCCAAGTCGGCCTGGATTACCTGACGCTCGATCGGCCGGCGGCGACGCTGTCGGGTGGGGAAGGGCAGCGCATCCGGCTGGCAACCCAGATCGGCTCGAGCCTGGTGGGCGTGCTCTACATTCTGGACGAGCCGTCCATCGGCCTGCACCAGCGCGACAACTCGCGCCTGCTGGACACGCTCAAGCGCCTGCGCGATCTGGGCAACACCGTGCTCGTGGTCGAGCACGACGAGGAGACGATCCGCTCGGCCGACTGGGTCGTCGACCTGGGGCCGGGCGCGGGCGAGCTGGGCGGCCACGTCGTGGCCGTGGGAACTCCCGACGAGATCATGGCCAACGCCGGGTCGCTGACCGGCCAGTTCCTGGCGGGCACGCAGCGCATCGCGGTGCCCCCAGCGCGCCGGAGACCCAATGGTAAGTTCCTCACCGTCCACAACCCGCGCGAGCACAACCTCAAGGGGATGAACGTCAAGATCCCGCTGGGGACCTTCACGGCGATCACCGGCGTCTCCGGCTCCGGCAAGTCCACCCTCGTCAACGACATCCTCTACCGCGCGCTGGCCCAGATGCTCCATCGGGCCCACGACCGGCCCGGCGCCCACGACCGCATCGAGGGAGCGCAGCATCTCGACAAGGTCATCGACATCGACCAGTCGCCCATCGGGCGCACGCCGCGATCGAACCCGGCGACGTACACGGGGGTGTTCACCCTGATTCGCACCCTGATGGCGCGGACGGCGGATGCCCGCGTGCGTGGCTATCAGCCGGGGCGCTTCTCGTTCAACGTCAAAGGGGGGCGGTGCGAAGCCTGCCAGGGCGACGGGCTCGTCAAGATCGAGATGCATTTCCTCCCGGACGTCTACGTCACCTGCGAGGTCTGCAAGGGCAAACGCTACAACCGCGAGACACTCGAGGTCCACTACAAGGGTCGCAACATTGCCCAGGTGCTGGACATGACGGTGGCAGAGGCGCTGGAGTTCTTCGAGCCGGTGCCGGCCATCAAGCAGAAGCTCCAGACGCTGCACGACGTGGGGCTCGACTACATCCGGCTCGGCCAGTCGGCCACCACGCTCTCGGGCGGCGAGGCCCAGCGCGTGAAGCTCGCGACCGAGCTCAGTCGGCGGGCGACCGGCCGGACACTCTATATCCTGGACGAGCCCACGACGGGCTTGCACTTCGCCGACATCCGTCGGCTGCTGGAGGTGTTGAACCAGCTCGTGGAGCAGGGCAACACCGTGGTGATCATCGAGCACAACATGGACGTCATCAAGACGGCCGACTGGCTCATCGACCTCGGCCCCGAGGGCGGTAACGACGGCGGGCGGGTGATCGCCACCGGCACGCCCGAGGACGTGGCGCGCCAGGCCGAGAAGTCCTACACCGGCCAGTTCCTGCAGCGGGTGTTCAGGCGACCATGACCACCGGACGGCGAACCAAGATCGTGTGCACGATCGGACCCGCCAGCGGCAGCCGCGCCGTCCTGGATCGTCTCGTGGCGGCGGGCATGGATGTGGCGCGGCTGAACTTCTCCCACGGCACCCACGAGGAGCACGCCCGCGCGATCCGGACGATCCGCGAGGGCGAGGCCGAGTGGGGGCGGCCCATCACCATCCTCCAGGACCTGCAGGGACCCAAGGTGCGGCTGGGGATCTTCGTGGGCGGCCAGGCGACCCTGGTCACCGGTGAGCGTTTTACGCTCACGGCCAAGATGGTCAGGGGAACCGCCTCCCGCAGCTCCATCAACCATCCCGAGTTCCTGCGTGAGCTGCGGCCCGGCGACCAGGTCTGGATGGACGACGGGATGATCCAGCTCGCCGTGGAGAAGGTCGAGGACGGCGAGGCCCAGTGCCGCGTCACCTCGGGCGGGATCGTGTCCGACCACAAGGGCGTGTCGCTGCCGCGGCTGCCGCTGCCCGTCTCCTGCCTCACCTCCAAGGATCGCGAGGACCTCCGCTTCGGCATCGAGCACGGCGTGGACTATGTCGCCGTGTCATTCGTGCGGTCGGCCGCGGACATCCAGGACGTGCGCAAGTTCCTCCACGAGCAGGGCGCGAATGTGCCGCTGGTGGCCAAGCTCGAGCGCGCCGAGGTCGTGGCCAATCTCCCGGGTATTCTGACCCTGGTGGACGCGGTCATGGTGGCTCGCGGGGACTTGGGCGTCGAGGTGCCGCTGGAGGAGATCCCGGTCATCCAGAAGGACGTGATCCGCCAGGCACGGCTGGGCAAGGTGCCAGTGATCGTGGCCACCCAGATGCTCGAGTCCATGGTCAGCCACACCCGGCCCACGCGCGCCGAAGTGAGCGACGTCGCCACCGCGATCTTCGACGGGGCCGACGCCATCATGCTCTCGGCGGAGACGGCGACCGGACAGCACCCGGTCGAGACCGTGGAGGTCATGGCGCGTATCGCCGAGCGTGCCGAGCGCGCGGTCCCGTCCACCTTTTCGCGCCGCCAGCGCCCTGAGGCGTACGGGTTTCCCGAGGCGGTGGCCGAGGCCGCCTGCCAGGCGGCGCGGCTGCTCCACGCTCGGGCCATCGTCGCCTTCACCCAGTCCGGCTTCACCGCGCGGCTCATCTCGCAGGATCGGCCGGACGTGCCGATCATCGCGTTGACGCCCTTCGCCGAGGTCCAGCGGCGGCTGGGGCTGTTCTGGGGTGTGTCCTCACGGCTCGTACACAAGGTAGAGACCACGGACGAGATGATCGAGGAGATCGAGAGCACGCTGCTGGCCGACGGGACCGTGCGCAACAACGACGTGCTGATCATCATCTCGGGCGCGCCCATGTGGGTGACGGGCACGACCAACCTGCTGAAGTTCCACCGGGTCGGCGACAGGAGATAACGAGAGCCATGGGCTACGAGCACGTGATCTACGCGGTCAAGGACGGGGTGGCGACCCTTACACTCAACCGGCCGGATGCCTACAACGCCCTCAATCTGCCGCTGGCGCGTGATCTCTTCCACGCGGTGCTCGAGGCCGATGAGGATCGGGCTGTCCGCTGCATCGTCGTGACGGGGGCGAGGAAGGCCTTCTGCGCGGGCGGGGACGTCAAGGATTTCGCCGACAACCCCGAGCGCATCGGCGTGCTCATCAAGGAGCTGACGACCTTTCTCCACGGCACGGTCTCCCGCCTGGCGCGCGCGCAGAAGCCCGTGATCATGGCCGTCAACGGGATTGCCGCCGGAGGCGGAATGAGCTTTGCGCTCGCGGGCGATCTGGTGGTGGCCGCCGAGTCCGCCAAGTTCGCCATGGCCTACTCCCGGATCGCCGCCTCTCCCGACGGCTCGTCGTCCTACTTCCTGCCGCGGATGATCGGCCTGCGCCGCGCGCTCGAGTTGCACTACACGAACCGTGTGCTGACAGCCCGGGAGGCGATGGACTGGGGGCTGGTCAATCGCGTGCATCCCGACGCCGACTTTCCCGGCGCCGTCGCCGGCCTCGCGCGCGAGCTCGCCGAGGGGCCGACCCTCGCCTTCGGCCGCGCCAAGCTGCTCTTCCACCAGTCCACCCAGGAGAGCCTGGAGACCCAGATGGAGCTCGAGGCCCAGGCCATCGTGGCCTGCGGGCATACGGAGGACTTCCGCAACGGTGTCGTTGCCTTCGCGAAAAAGCAGCCGGTGAGCTTCAAGGGGAGATGACGCGGCTCCTGTCCGCCGTCTCGGTCCTGCTCGCGGCCGCTCAGACCGTCGCGTGGACGCTGGCGTCCGGCGACCCTTTGGGCAACCGCTTCGCCGCCGGCAAAGGGAGCTTTCCGCGCTGGCAGGTTCTCTCGGCTGCGACCGACGTCCCGCTCAAGTGGGTGGTGAGCGTCAGCCCGCGCCGCCTCGCCGCGGTGGACCGCGATGGGACCTTCTGGCTGTTCGACATCACGCCTGCGGGACTGCGTGTCGGCGCCCGCTACGGGGAGAGCGTCAGCCCCGATGCCGCCCCCGTCGTCGTCCGGCTCGACGCCGAGCACGCGGGGCTGGTGCTGGTCGCCCCTGACGGCCGGCTGCTCGTCTGGGACGACGGCGTCCTCCGCGGCTATGACGTAGGTGTCGCCCTCTCCCGCCTGACCTTTCCAGCGCCCGTGAGGGTCGGCGCGGCGGGGGATCAGAAGCTGCTCGCGGTAGCCCAGGACGGCGCCGTCGTCCTGATCGGCGGCCTCGCCGCCGGCGCGCCCCGCGTGATCTCGCGTCTTGACGTGCGCGCCTTGCCCGACGCGCGGATTACCGTGGGGGACGTCGACGGCGATGGCGCGCCCGAGGCCGTGCTGCTGACCGAGCCCACGGACCGTTACGCTCACGGAATCCTGGGCGACCGTCTCGAAGCCGGCAGTGTCACGGTGATCGGCCTCGCCGCCTACAGCCTCGAGCTCAAGAGTCGCTATTCGCTTCCGGCGCCGGCCGTGTTCGAAGACCTGGTGCCGATCCTGGCCCCCAACAGCGGCCCGCTGCCGACGATCCTGCTTTCCCGGAGCGCGCCAGGGCAGGGAACCTCGCCGGTCGCCCTGGGCTGGCGTGAGGGCGGGCTCGTCCTTCTGGCCGAAGGGCCCGGTCAGGGCCACAGCCACCGCTGGGTTCACGTGATCGGCGCCGCCGATCTGTCCGGCACCGGTGCCTCCGAGGTCGCGGCCGTGGTCACCCCCCACATCGGCGGTGTGCTCACGGCTTACCGGAAGGTGGGCGCAGCGCTCGTGAGGATCGCGCGCGCCCCGGGATACTCCTCACACGCCATCGGTTCCCGCAACTTGGAGCAGGCCCTCATCGCCGATTTGGACGGCAATGGCGTGCCGGAGATCGTGGTGCCGCGCCATGGACGGGAGGCCATCGCCGGCGTCGAGCTGCAGGGGGACCGCTTCGTCGAGCGCTACGCGCTCGAGCTGCGCGGCCCCGCGCGGTCCAACCTCGTCGCCGCCGACCTCGACGGCGACGGGCTGCTCGATCTCGCCGTCGCAGACCGCGCGGCCCTCCACGTTCTTCTGAGCGTCCGATGAGAGAGGTGATGGCCATGAGGCGCTCGAGGATTCTTCCGTGCCCGTGACCGTGCCGCGCCCCCGCCTCTTCTATCGCCCTGGCTGATCCTCGTGCGCCAAGACGAAGGAGCTCGTGTCGTCTTGGGGGGTCGAGTTCGATCCCGTCAACGTGGACGCCGAGCCGGCGGCGCTGGAGGAGCTGAAGCGGCTCGGCGTCCCCCTGGTTCCCGCCGTGGCGGTCGGCGACCGTGCCGTGCACGGGTGGAATCCGTCGGCCTATGCCACGCTGCTGGGTGTGGAGTACAAGCCTCCCGTCAGGCTCTCACCCGCTGAGCTCGGCGCGCGGCTCGATCGCATCCTGGCCTCGGCCGAGCGGGCCATCGCCGAGGTCCCCGAGCGACACATGGACTACAAGCCGCCCGAGCGGGATCGGAGCATCCGTGATCTGACGTACCATCTCTTCCGGCTGAGCCTGGCTTTCGTGGACGCCATGGATACGGGGTCGCTGCCCGAGGTGTGGCTCCAGGAGAAGGCCCCGGGCGACCTGCGCGAGGGCGCCGCGGTGGCGCGCTATGGCGCGCTCGTGCGCGGGCGGATCAGCGGCTGGTTCGAGGGCGCGGCGCCCCGGGAGTTCTCACGGACGATCGATGTCTACTACGGGCCCCAGTCAGGTCACGACCTGCTCGAGCGGACCGCATGGCACGCCGCCCAGCACCTGCGCCAGCTCTACGCGCTGCTCGAGGGCCTGGGGACCCCGCCGCGTGGGCCCTTGCCCTCGGCCGACTTCGAGGGATTGCCGCTTCCGGCGAGCCTCTGGTAGGGTCTCGCTTCACTTCCCAGGAGGAGATTCCCATGGCGCAGAAATCCGTGGTCCGTACCGACGGCGCGCCCGCTCCCTTCGCCGGGGCGCCGTACTCTCAGGCCATCTGTGTGGGCGAGCTGGTCTTCGTCTCCGGGCAGATTCCGCTCAGGCCGGGCTCGACCGATCTGGTCGGCACGACGATCCGGGAGCAGACGGAGCAGGTCTTGGCCAATTTGAAGGCGATCCTGGAGGCGGCAGGCAGTGGGCTCGACCGGCTGGTCAAGACTACGGTTTTCCTCGCCGACCTCAAGGACTTTGCGGAGATGAACGAGGTCTACAAGCGTCACGCGGGCGCTGCGCCGCCCGCGCGCGCGACGGTGCAGGTGGCGGCGCTACCGGCGGGCGCCCTCATCGAGATCGAGGCGATCGCCCACGTATGAGCACCCCCTCGGCTGGGACAGGTCAAGGTGTATCTGTCGAGGCACTCTTGCGCTGCTGAGCGGTTCTGGCTAGGGTCTGGGCATGGACGCGGAGACTCGCGAGTACCTGGATAAGGCGCTCGGTGCCGTCCGGCATGATTTCGCTGGTCTGCGCACCGAAGTGTCCGGACTCCGCGGCGAAGTCACCGGGCTGGGTGGCGAAGTCACCGGGCTGCGCGGCGAAGTCACCGGGCTGGGTGGCGAAGTCACGGGGCTGGGTGGCGAAGTCACGGGGCTGCGCGGCGAAGTCACCGGGCTGCGCGGGGAAGTCACCGAGCTGCGTGGCGAAGTCGGCGGGCTCGGCGGGGAAGTCGCCGGGCTCGGCGAGGAAGTCAGGAGACTCGGCGGGGAAGTCAGGAGACTCGGCGGGGAAGTCGCCGGGCTCGGCCGCGAGGTCACGAGGCTCGGCGCGGAAGTCACAGGGCTCGGCGGGGAAGTCACGAGGCTCGGCGGGGAAGTCACCGAGCTGCGTGGCGAAGTCGGCGGGCTCGGCGGGGAAGTCACGGGGCTCGGCGGGGAAGTCACAGGGCTCGGCGGGGAGGTCACGGGGCTGCGCGGCGAATTCGCCGAGCTCCGGACCGAAGTTCGAGAGACCGCGGTCGAGGCGCGCCGCCATTTCGACGTCACCGCCGAAGCACTCAGGCACGAGATCCAGATCGTCACAGAAGGGACCGCCCTGAACACGGAACAGATCGCAAGGCTGCGAGCCGAGATGGACGAGCGCTTCAAGGCGCACGAGGCGGTCATGCACCTTGCGTTCCGGGAGGTCCGACGGGACATCGACGAGCTGCGCGCCCGCCTCTAGTCAGCCCGACTCTCGGACGATTCTGAAGCCGTAATCCGAGTAGCGCAGATCGGGCGGCAGCGACGATCGATGGGCCACGGGACTCCAGGGGTCCTGATGCCGCCAGGCACCGCCACGGGAGGCGCGGCGGCTGCCGTGGGCGGGGCCGGGCGGGTTTCGCTCGGGCGATACGGCGTAGTAGCCCTCGTCCTCCCAATCGAGACACCACTCGTGGCAGACGCCGGACAGCGCCAGGAGTCCGAGCGGGTTCGCAGGCGTCTCGCTCACGCGGGGTGGCCGGTCGAAGCCGCTGCCAGCGGGACGCGCGTCGCCCCACGGGTAGCGCGCAGCCTCGAGCCCACCGCGCGCCGCCTTCTCCCATTCCGCCTCGGTCGGAAGCCGATAGCGCCGCCCGTCGACATTTGACAGCCAGTCGCAGTAGGTCACCGCCTCGAACCAATTCGCGCCGACCACGGGCTGACCGGGATCGCTGAAGCGCCCGTCCTCCCACCAGGGCGGGGCAGGAGCGTCGGCGTCGTCGAGGAACCGCGCGTAGTCGCGGTTGGTGACCGGGACGGGGGCGATGGCGAAGGCGTCGAGCCAGACACGGTGGCGCGGCCGCTCGCTCGGGTGGCCCTCGTCCCAGCCCATCCAGAACCAGCCGGCGGCGATCTCCACGACGTCCATCAGGTCGAGTATAATCGCGCCATTATGGACTTCGCTGAGCGCATGTCACGGCTGGGGACGGAATCGGCCTTCGAGGTGCTGGCGCGCGCCAAGGCTCTCGAGCGGCAAGGCAAGGAGATCATCCATCTGGAGATCGGCGAGCCGGACTTCGACACACCGGGGCATATCCGGGAGGCCGCCAAGCGCGCGCTGGACAGTGGGGCGACCCATTACGGGCCCGCCGCCGGGCTGCCGGAGCTGCGCGAGGCCATCGCCAAGGACGTGGGCGCCACGCGCAACATCCCGGTCGCGCCGGAAGAGATCGTGGTCACACCGGGCGCCAAGCCCATCATGTACTTCGTGATCACGGCCCTGGTGAATCCGGGCGACGAGGTCATCTATCCCAATCCCGGCTTTCCGATCTATGAATCAGTGATCAATTTCGTTGGGGGGGTGCCGGTACCGATCCCGCTGAGCGAGGAGAGCGGCTTCGGCTTTGACCTGGACCTGCTCGAGCGGAAAGCATCGAAGAAGACCAGGCTCATCGTCATCAATTCCCCGCAGAACCCGACGGGTGGGGTGCTCGACCCGGAACAGCTCGGCCGCATCGCCGAGGTCGCGCGCACGTACCGCATCCCCGTGCTGGCGGACGAGATCTACAAGGCCTTCCTCTACGAGGGTGAGTTCGCCTCGATCACGCGGTTTCCCGGCATGAAGGACCTGGTGATCATCCTCGATGGGTTTTCCAAATCCTTCGCCATGACGGGCTGGCGGCTCGGCTATGGCGTCATGCCGGCGCCGCTGGCCGAGCACGTGACGCGACTCATGGTCAACTCCAACTCGTGCACGGCCTCGTTCACCCAGCTCGCCGGGATCGCCGCGCTCCAGGGCGATCAGACTCCGGTGGCGGCCATGGTCGCCGAGTTCAAGCGCCGCCGCGACCTGATTGTGGCCGGGCTCAACGCGCTGCCCGGCGTGTCCTGCCGATCGCCCAAGGGTGCCTTCTACGTCTTTCCGAACGTCAAGGCGATCAAGCGCCCGTCGGCCCAGATCGCCGAGGCCATTCTCAGCGAGGCTGGCGTCGCCGTGCTCGGTGGTCAGGCCTTCGGCGAGTACGGCGAGGGGTACCTGCGTCTGTCCTACGCCAATTCAGCCGAGAACATCCAGAAGGCGCTGGAGCGGATGAAGCCCGTGCTGACACGCTTGGGGACGGACTAGACAGAGCTCGCTGCCGGCTGGCCGCGCCGCGCGGGAGGGGCCATGGCCTACGATGTCAAAGCGGTCAAGCAGCAGTGGGAGGGGCACGAGACGCCGCTGCGCTGGGGCCGCTATCCCGTCGAGCACGAGCCCATCCGCAGGCATTGCCACATGCTCGACGATGCCAACCCCCTGTTCATCGAGGAGGGCCACTGCCCGCCGGTCATGGTCGACTTCTTCGCCTCGCAGGGACCCTGGCCGCCGGGTGAGTTCGACATCCTGGGCCTGATCCGGCAGATCCCGACGCCCGGCGACCGCCTCATCAACCTGAACCAGGAGTTCGAGTGGTTCCTCCCGGTGCGGGTCGGCGACCGGCTCGGCGCGCGCCACCGGGTGGCGGCGATCCACCAGCGTGCCACGCGGCTCGATCCGCTCTCGGTCTGGATCCGCACGGAAACCACCATCGTCAACGAGCGTGAAGAAGTCGTCGCGGTGCGGACCAACCAGATCCTGGTCCACCGGACACCCGAGGAGATCGCCACCGGGGTGCGCCGGGCATGACCGCCGCCGCCGAGCGCTACTGGGAGGACGTGCAGGAGGGCGACGAGCTCAAGGGCTTCTCCCTCGAGCTGACCATGACCCGCATGGTGCTGCAGGTCTCGGGCAGCCAGGACTTCTATCCGATCCATCACGATCCCGACTTCGCGCGCGCCGCCGGGCACGAGAACATCTTCATCAACACCGCGTTCATTCGCGGCTGCCTCTGCCGTCTGGTGACCGACTGGATGGGCCGCGCCGGCTTCCTCAAGGCGCTGGGGTTCCAGATGCGCCGGCCCAACTGGGTCGGCGAGACGATCGCGGTCCGGGGACGCGTCCGGAAGAAGCAGTCGGCCGGGCGCATCGACCTCGAGGTGTGGATCGAGAACGCCCGCGACGCCGCCGTGACCGTGCCGGGGAGCGCGACGGTCATCCTGCCCTCCCGCTCCTGAGGCTCCTCGATGCCTAGCGTTGCCGAGCTGCTCGTCGAAGGCCTACGCCGCGCCGAGGTCTCGCGGCTCTTCGGCGTTCCCGGCGGCGGCTCCAATCTCGAGCTGCTGGAGGCCGCGCGCGCGCAGGGGCTGCCCTTCGTGCTCTGCCACCAGGAGTGGGCCGCCTGCATCATGGCCGCGGTCACCGGGGAGCTGACGGGTCGTCCCGGCGCGGTGCTCGCCACGCTCGGGCCTGGCGTCACGGCGAGCGCCACCGGGCTGGCCCACGCTCGGCTCGACCGCGCCCCCGTGCTCTTCCTCAGCGACCGTCACCCCGAGGCCGCGCTGCAGTTCACCACCCATCAGCGCCTGGATCAGGCGGCCCTGCTGGGGCCCATCGTGAAGGGCAGCCTCACCGTCGGCGCCGGCTCGCCGGGCCGCTGGGTCGCTCATGCCGTCGAGCTGGCGCTCAAGGAGCCGCGCGGCCCCGTCCATCTGGACTTGCCGGCGGACGTCGCCGGCCGCGAAGCGGTGGCGTCGGCGGCCAGTGTGACGCCGCCGCCACTCGCCCCAGCGCCCGATCCCGATACGATCGACCGGGCCGCCCGGATGATTCTCGAGGCGCGGCGACCGGTGGTGGTGGCGGGCCTCGGCTGCCGGCCGTCCGATTCCAAGTGGCTGCGTGCCTTCTGCGAAGCGCTGCCGGCGCCGCTGCTGACTACCTACAAGGCCAAGGGCGCCATTCCGGACCCGCATCCGCTGGCGATGGGTGTCTTCACGGGTGGGGTCCTCGAAGAGCCCGTCGTGGGGCGGGCCGATCTGATCATCGCCTTCGGTCTCGACACCGTCGAGCTGATCCCCCGCCGCTGGCCGTACACGGTACCGGTGCTCAGTCTCGCGCGGTGCGCCTCCCGCGACCCGGGGCTCAGCGCGCCCGGCGGCGGGGCCTATTTCGTGCCGGCACTGGAAGTGGTGGGCGATCTGGGGATGATCCTGGAGGAGCTCGCGCCGTCCCTGGTGCGCGGAGACGCGCGCTGCGACTGGGACGTTGCTGAGCTGGATCGGTTGAGGCGCGCGCGGCTCGCGGCGCTCGAGGTGCCGGTGGCCGGCCTGGCGCCCCACCGGGTCGTACAGCTCACCCGGGAATTCACGCCGGCGGGGAGCATCGCGACCGTGGACGCGGGGGCCCACATGTTCCCCGCCACGGCCTACTGGCACGCCGTGGAGGTGGGCGAGTGCCTGATCTCCAACGGGCTGGCCACCATGGGCTTTGCCCTGCCGGCGGCCATCGCCGCGCAGCTTGTGCATCCCGACCGGCGCGTGGTCTGCTTCACCGGCGACGGCGGGCTCATGATGGTGGCCGCCGAGCTCGAGACGGTGGTGCGGCTGGCCCTGCCGATCACGATCGTCGTCTTCAACGACGGCGCCCTCTCCCTCATCCAGATCAAGCAGGAGCAGCGCGGCTTCGAGGGCGCCAGCATGCGCTACGCCGGTCCCGACCTGCCGGCGCTCGCCCGGGCCTTCGGGCTGCGGGACTTCGTGGCTTCCGACGAGAGCACCTTCCGCGCCGCGCTGCTGGCTGCCCAGGCCGCGCCGGGGCCGACCCTGATCGACGCGCGCATCGATCCATCGGGCTACCGCCGGACGCTCGAGATCGTCCGCGGTACACCGGGCCAGTAGCGCTTGGCGTCGAGCTGTCGGAAGCGCGCCGGCTTCCGTCGTGCCGTGGCTGCTCTGGCGGGGGGTGTGAGCGAAGGGTATAATCCGCTCATGGGATTCCTCTCGGCGCAGGACGAGACGGCGGTCAAGAAACAGTTCGAGCGGCTCGCGGGCCCGGTCAAGCTCACGGTGTTCGCGTCCGAGCTCGGGGGCGAGCAGAATACCCAAACGGTGTCGCTGATCCGGGAGGTCGCCGCGCTGTCCGACCGCCTGTCGGTCGCCGTCCTCAACCCGCACATCGACAAGGAGCAGGCGGTGGCCTACGGCGTGGAGCTGTCCCCGGCCGTGATCGTCGAGGGCGCCCGGGACTACGGCATCCGCTTCCTCGGCATCCCGGCGGGCTACGAGTTCTCCAACCTCATCGATTCGATCGTCGCCGCGTCCACCGGGGAAGCTGCGCTCACTGCCGAGACCAAGGCGGCGCTGGCGGGACTCGCCAGCGACGTCACGATCAAGGTCTTTACGACGCCGACCTGACCGCACTGCCCCCGGGCCGTGCGCCTGGCGCAGCACATGGCGGTCGCCTCGCCGCGGGTGCGGGCGGAGTGCATCGAGGTGACGGAGTTCCCCGAGCTGGCGCAGCGCTACTCGGTGATGGCCGTGCCCAAGATCGTCATCAACGACAAGCTCGGCTTCGAGGGGGCTGTGCCCGAGAAGGAATTTCTGGGCGCGGTGCTCCAGGCGGTGGACGGCAAAGCCGCCGCGGCTCAGGAGACATCCGCGTGACCCAGGGTGCGTGGATCTTCATCGGAGCGATCGTCGCGTGGTTGGTCCTCATGCGCTGGGTGCTGCCGCGCTTCGGCGTCAAGACGTGAGCGTCCCCCGTCTCGTGCTCCCGTGAGGAGCCGACGGACAAGGATCAGTCGCGCGGCTAGCCGGCCGTCGTGGACCGGCGCCGTCTGAGACGAGTGCTGCTCCCTGACCTGTCGCTCGCACGGCTCTGCCTCTCCGTCGCCTTCATCTACGGTTCCATTGCCCTTCTGGTGTGGCTGCTCGCCGACCGAATGATCTTTCTCCCTCCGCCGGCGCAGTACCAGGACGACGCCGGCATCCTCAAGCTCCGCACGGCGACCGGCGAGCGGATCTCGGCCATCGATCTGCCGAATCCGGCGGCCGACTACACGGTCCTTTACAGCCATGGAAACGCCGAGGATCTGGGCGTCATCCGGCCGCTGCTGCCGGCCCTGCGCGACCTCGGATTCGCGGTGCTCGCCTATGACTACCGCGGGTATGGCACGAGCGACGGCCGGCCGTCCGAGCGCGCCGCGTATGAGGACATCGACGCCGCTTACGAGTATCTGACCCGACAGCGCGGCCTGTCCCCCCAGCGCATCATCCTCTACGGGCGCTCGGTGGGCGCGGGTCCCGCGGTGGATCTGGCCGTGCGGCAGCCGGTCGGCGGGCTGGTGCTGGAGTCGTCCTTCACGGCGGCCTTCCGTGTGCTCACGCGCGTGCCCGTGCTGCCCTTCGACAAGTTCCAGAACCTGGCCAAGATCCCTCGGGTGGGTTGCCCCGTGCTGGTGATGCACGGCCTGGCAGACGACATCATTCCTGCCGAGCACGGGCGGCGCCTCTTCGCCGCCGCGCGTGAGCCCAAGCAGGCGCTCTGGGTTCCGGGCGCCGGGCACAACGACTTCATGTGGGTGGCCGGCGCGCGCTGGGCTCAGGCGCTCAGGGAGTTCGCGCTTCTGCTGCGGAAGAGGCAGCCGGCAGTCGGAGCCTGAGGATGCGACCCGACCTGCTGTTCGCGTACGGCACCCTCATGCGCGGCTTTCCGCTGCACCATCTCCTCGCCGGACGCGCCGGCCGCGTCGGAACGGGGCAGGTGAGGGCCCGACTGCTCGACCTGGGCGCGTATCCCGCCGCCGTCCCGGCGACGTACGGCGTCGTCTATGGCGAGCTGTACCGCGTGAGCGATCCCGCGCTCTGGATAACGCTGGACTCGGCCGAGGGGCCCCAGTATCATCGCGAGCAGGTTGCGGTCCGGAACTCGAGCGGGCGGAACGTGAACGCCTTCATCTACTGGTACACAGGGCCCCTCGACCGCGGGATCCCAATTCCGGGCGGCGACTACCGGGCCCACGCGCCCGCGCGCTCCATTCACACCTAGCCCCGGGGAGGGTCACCGATGCCGCTCGAGCCCGCTGCGCTCATCAAGAACGACCAGGAGCACCTGATCCATCCGCTCCATCACCCCAGCGAGCATCTCGAGCCCATGGTCTTCGTGCGCGGCCGCGGCGCCACCATCACCGACATCCAGGGGCGGGAGTACCTCGACGGGCTCGCCGGCCTCTGGAACGTGAACGTGGGACACGGCCGCGAGGAGCTGGCTGAGGCGGCGGCCGAGCAGATGAAGGCGCTGGCGTACTACTCGGGCTACTCGGGCTCCACCAACGTGCCGGCGATCGAGCTCGCCAGCAAGCTCGTCACCCTGGCCTACCCCAACATGCAGGCCGTCTTCTTCACCTCGGGTGGGGCCGAGTCCAACGAGTCCGCC
The DNA here is from genome assembly GCA_035708525.1 of Candidatus Methylomirabilota bacterium. Lineage (GTDB taxonomy): Bacteria > Methylomirabilota > Methylomirabilia > Rokubacteriales > CSP1-6 > DASSSH01. The sequence continues at coordinate 11,711 of DASSSH010000087.1, read as the reverse complement.
TTCAAGACGGCGCGCTTCTACTGGAAGACCAAGGGCAAGCCCGACAAAGTCAAGATCGTCTCGCGCAGTCTCGCCTACCACGGAGTGACGCTGCAGGCGATGAGCGCCACCGGGATGGCGCCCTACTGGAAGATGTTCGAGCCGCGCGTGCCCAACTTCATCCATATCCCGACCTGCTATCCCTACCGGCAGGAAGGCGCCAAGCCCGGCGAGACGGCGGGCCAGACAGCGGCGCGCCTCCTGGAAGAGGCCATCCTGCGCGAGGGGCCGGACACGGTGGCAGCCTTCATCGCCGAGCCCATTCACGGCGGCGGCGGCGTGATCTATCCGACTGACGACTATTTCCCACTGGTCCGTCAGGTGTGCGACCGCCACCAGGTGCTCTTCATCGCCGACGAGGTGATCACGGGCTTCTGCCGCACAGGCCGGTGGTTCGCGCTGGAGCACTGGAAGGTGCAGCCCGACATCATGTCCTTCGCCAAGGGTGTGTCCTCGGGATATCTCCCGCTCGGCGGGATCATGATCTCAAGGCCGATCAAGGAGGCCATGGACTCGGTCAAGCCCGACGACCGCTGGATGCACGCCTACACCTACTCCGGACATCCCACCTGCTGCGCCGTCGGCCTCAAGAACATCGCGATCATGGAGCGCGAGCGGCTGTGGGAACGCGCGGCGGCCATGGGCAAGCGGCTGGACGACAACCTCCACGCCGCCTTCGACGACCATCCGCACGTGGGCGACATCCGCGCGGGCAAGGGCCTGCTGGCCGCCGTCGAGCTGGTCGAGGACAAAGCCGCCAAGAAGCCCTACGCCGCAGACAAGAAGGTCGGGCCGCGCGTCATTCAGGAGATGACGAAGCGGGGCGTCGTCACGCGCAACCGCCTCGAGCACATCTTCTTCGCGCCGCCGCTGGTGACCAGCGAGGAGCAGGTCGACCGCCTGGTCTCGGTCACGCGCGACGCCCTCAAGGCGGTGACGGGGGCCTGATCCTGTTCCCTCTCCCGCATTGGGGGAGGCGGGAGGGTGAGGGGGCTCCGACATGGCCCGGGCTGTGCTGATCTACGACGGGACGTGTGGGCTCTGTCAGAGTGGCGTGTCGTGGATTGCTCGCCGCGCGGTGCGAGGGGAGTTCGAGTTCCTGCCTTGTCAGGCCGCCGAGCGCCGCGCACGCTACCCCTGGCTGGAGGAGCGGGCGTGCATGGAGGCGATGCAGCTCATCTTGCCTGACGGCCGGGTGCTGGCGGGGGATGCCGCGATCCCCGAGATCCTGCGCCGGCTCAAGGGCTGGCACCGGCTCGCCGCGCTCTTCCGCCTCCCCGGTGTCGGGTTGCTTGCCCCCCGCCTGTACGCGTGGGTCGCCCGTCACCGTCAGCCGATCTCCTGCATGCTGGGCCGCCGCCGTGGCTGAGCTCACCGGACGGGTCGCCATCGTCACCGGCGCCTCCTCGGGCATCGGCGAGGCGACCGCGCGCCTCATGGCCCGGGCGGGGATGCGCGTCGCCGTCTGCGCGCGGCGCAAGGACCGGCTCGAGCGCTTGGCGGCTGAGCTTCACGCCGCGCGCGGCCAGATCTCGGTTCATCCGCTGGACGTGACGGACGCGACGGCGCTGCGGTGGATGGTGGACGAGGTCGCCCAGCGGTGGGGGCGAATCGACATCCTGGTCAACAATGCCGGCCGCGGGCTGGCGGCGACCTTCGAGCAGACCACGGCGGACGAGCTTCGCACGCTCCTCGAGCTGAACGTGGTGGCGGTCTTCAACGCCACCCAGGCCGTGCTGCCGATCATGCGGCGCCAGGGACGGGGCCACATCATCAACGTCTCCTCGGTCACCGGGCGGCGCGGGGTGCCGTACCGCGCGGCCTACAGCGCGACGAAGTTCGCGCTGGGCGGCCTCAGCGAGACGCTCCGCGTGGAGCTGACCGGCACGGGCATCTCGGTGAGTCTCGTGTATCCTGTCGGCACCCGCACCGAGTTCCACCAGGCCCAGCCGCAGAAGACTCCGTGGACGCAGATGGGGCCCATGCAATCGGCGGAGCGGGTGGCGCGCGCGATCATGCGCTGCGTGCGCCGGCCCCGGCCCGAGGTCTACCCGTACTGGCCCGCCCGCATCCTGACCGCGCTGAGCGTCGTGGCGCCGGGGCTGGTGGATCTGGGGATGCGGCGCGTCCTGCGGTAGCTCTCACCCTGGCCCTCTCCCTGGAGGGAATCAATTCAGCGCGTCCGCACGTGGCGGACTGCTCCGTAGAGCATCAGGTCGTAGACGATCTTGAGCCCCCCGCCGAGGAGAAACGGGGCGGCCAGCGAGAGCCCCTGCATGATCCAGCCGGTCAGTGCCGGGCTCACCGCCTGAGCCAAGGTGCGGCTCGTATTGGTCAGGCTCGCCGCGCCCTCCCGCTCGTGATCTTCGACCGCCAGCATGAGGAAGGTCTGCCGCGTCGGCACGTCCATTTGCGAGAGGAGATGCCGCGCGAAGAGCAGCGCGACGGCCATCGTTGCCGTGGGCGCGAGCGCGATGCCGATGAGGAGGCCGTTGGAGATCAGGTGGGAGAAGACCATGGTGTTGACGAGCCCCAGCGCCGGAGCGGCGCGCGCGGCGATGAGGAGGGAGAGGCCGGAAAGGATCTGGACGCCGAAGAAGACCCACCCCAGCGTGGCCAGATCCAGGCCGAAGCGCGCGTAGAGAAAGTAGGCGATGAGGCTCTGGGCGACGAAGCCGCCCGCGAAGGAATCCAGGGCGAAGAGCGCGGCCAATCGTCGGACGAGAGGCCGCGATGGTGCCGCGGGCGGTGCTCCCCCGGCGCTGGCGCGCCCCGGCGGCGGCGAGGTCAGCGCCAGGTACAGGGCGACCTGGGCGAGACCGCTCAGCAGAAAGATGGCGAAGAGCGCCTGGGGCGGAGCGTGGGTCCAGCCGATCGCTGCCGCCCCGAGTCCGGCCGCCGTGTAGCCGACAAGGTTGTAGACGCTCAGCACCGTCGTCAGGCGGTCGCGGACGGCAGTACGGGTGATCACGACCTGCTCGAGGGTGAGAAAGGGACCCGTCTCGCCCGTGCCCACGGCGAGATTGCCGAGCATGGCGGCCAGGACCACGAGCCAGGGCTGCCGGCCGGCGAGGAACAACACGGCGGCGGCCACGATGCAACCGGCCTGCGCGGCCAGGACGACGCGCGGCCCCCAGCGCTCGGCCGGACGGCGGACGGCGTAGGTCATGGCGGCGCTGGCCAGCAGCGTCAGCGTCAGCGCGGTCCCGATGCCGCGCGCGTCCACCCCGAGCTGGGCCAGATGCACCGGCAGCAGGACGCCGAGGAAGCCGTAGCAGAACGTCCGCGCGGTCTTGGCCGCGAGGACGAGCCGGGCATTACGCTCCACGAGCGAGCCGGTCCCGGCAATAGGCGTAGAGGGCGTCGTAGACGGGAAACTGCCGGGCCATGTTCTCGAAATCGTCGCGGCTGATCTCGCGGAAGCCGCTCGCTACCGCGTAGAGGCCCCACGCCTCCCGGGCGATGTCGCGCGCCTCGGTGTCGGCACCTCGCACGATCCGGGCCAGCGCCTGCAGCGCGGGATCCGTGAGCTTGTACGCATCGAGGAACGCGTCGAAGGAGCACTTCTCGCCGTGGTGGCCGAGCTCGGCGCCGGGGACATCGAACGGAATGGCGTTCTCGCGACGGGCCGTCTCGGCGACGTGGTCCTCGGGCACGAAGAGGAACTCGGCCTGCGGATCGATGAACCGCTGGATGAGCCAGGGGCAGGCGATGCGATCCACCCGGGCTTTGCGTCGCGTCACCCACTTCATGGCTTGGCCACCTCCTCGAGCAGACGCTCCAGGCGCGCGCGAATCGCCTTCCGCGCCGCGGGCAGGCCGTCGCTGACCGCGGGGATGTCCTCCCAGCGCTCGACGGGAACGCCAGGGACAGCGACCTCGCCCAGATCGCAGCCGAAGGTCACGACGCGCCAGGCGCCGGCCACGTCGGCTCGGCTCACGCGGCGCGGTTTCTGGCCGGCCAGGTCGGCGCCTTCTTCGGTCAGCGTGCGATGGACGGAAGGCGCAAGCTCCGGATCGGGCTCGGTACCGGCCGAGGCGGTACGGATCGCCAGGCCGCGCTCGGCCGCCACACGACGGCAGTCGGCAGCGGCCAGCACGCTCTTGGCCGCGCCATGCAAACAGACGAACAGGATGTTCCGCTCCATGGTCAGTTCCCTGAGTGTTCGAAGCATTCGAAGTCGGTGACGCTGTCGGCCTTGGACCAGACACGAGCCGCGCCGGCCCCGGCCTCCGCCACGACGCTCGCCATTGCTGGGCCCGCTCCCATCACAAGCACGCGGCGCATGGTCAACCCCGCAGCCAGAAGATCAGCATTCCCGCTGCCCCGGCGGCGGCGATGAGGATCGGCTCGGGTACCTTGAGCCGCCAGAGCAGCGCCAGGGCCGCAGCGGCGATGAGCGCCGTCGGCGCGTCGAAGACCGCGCGGCGGCCGAGCACGACGCAGGCGCCCCCGATGGCCCCCGCGGCCGCGGCGGTAACACCCTTGACGAAGGCCTTGACCTGCGGGTTCTCGCTGAAGCGGTCGAACCAGGGGTAGGGGATGACAACGAAGAGATAGACGGGCAGAAAGACCCCCACCCCTGCCATAGTCGCGCCGGCCAAGCCGGCGACGAGATAGCCGATGAAGGCAACCGTGATGACCACGGGGCCGGGTGTCAGCATGGCCACCGCGACCGCGTCGAGAAACTGCTTGTCGTCGAGCCAGTGGTGCTCCTGGACCACGCCGCCATAGAGAAACGGCACGATGGCGAGGCCGCTGCCGAAGACGAAGGCGCCCGCCTTTGTGAAGAACCAGAGGATCTGGGCCAGTAGCCCGAATGTCGCCGGCGCGCCCAGCCCCGTGAGCCACAGCGTGGGGAGAGCGAGGCCGAGCGGCGTCCTCGCCGAGCGGCCCGAAGCCAGCAGCCACTTGGGTGGTGCCTGCACCGCCAGGACGACCACGCCGCAGAGCACGAAGAGCGTGGCGAGCTCCGACTCGGTCCAGGCGGTGACGACGGCCATCACCGCGGAGACGGCCCACAGCAGCCGGTCATGGCCGAGGGTCATACGGCCGAGCTTCAAGGCCGAGCGCACGATGATGCCGATCACGGCGGCGCCCACCCCGTAGAAGGCCGCCTGCATCCAGGACAGCCCGCCGTAGGCGACGTAGAGCGCCCCCAGTCCGACGGTCATGAGGAACGACGGCAGGATGAAGACGAGACCGATGAGGGTGGCGCCCGTCACGCGGCCGTGAACATAGCCGAGACAGATCGCCAGCTGAGCCGCCAGCGGGCCCGGCGCCAGCTGCGACAGCGCCAAGCCTTTGAGGTATTCCTCCGTCGTGAACCAACGCCGGCGCTCGACGAGGTCGCGCTGCATGTAGCCGATCAGCGCCACCGGGCCGCCGAAGCCGAGGCTGCCGAGATAGAGGAAGTAGCGCACCAGTCCCCAGGTCGTCCGGCCGTCGCTCATACCTGCTCTCCCAGGGCTGCGCTCAGCCCGTCGAACGGAATGGTCGTCAGCCCCGTCGACGAGGAATGCCTCCCGGTCAAGCCTTCTCCTGTGACTTATGCGTCCGCTCGCCACCCGAGGCGTACCACGCCGACAGGCCGCCTCGGACGAAGCGCGCGTCGAAGCCGCGTTCCCGCAGGACCGCCGTGACCGCGCAGCCCACGTTGAAACCATACGAGCAGTAGACCGCCACCGGCGTGTCAGGCGACAGGTCTTTCGACCACTTGTCCACCAGCTCCGGGTCCCGGTAGACCGCGCCCTGCATCATGTCCGACGATCGCGAGAAGTGGAATTGCGGGCGGGCATCGATCACCTGGATCCGCTCGCCGCCCGCGAGCCGGCCGGCCAGCTCCTCGACAGAGATCGCGGGCACCGTCTCGCCGGGCGACTCGCCGCGCGAGAGGGATCGGTCCGCGGACGCTTCCATGAATCGACGGGCCACGGCCGCCCAATCGATATTCCGCATGAAGGCCTCGATATAGGCCACCGCGTTGGCGCCGAACTCGAGATGGTATGCATGCTCGTACATGTCGAGGGCGAGCAGGGGAACAGTATCCAGCATCGCCTGGGAGTCATCGAAGGCGATCTGGTTGTGGACTCTTCCGTCGCGGCGCGAATAGCTGAGCAGGGCCCACCCGGACCCGCCGCTCAAGGCCTGAGCCAAGGCGACAAACTCTCGTCGCCACGCGGCGACGCTGCCGAACTGCTGCTCCAGCGCCGCCGACAGGGGCTCCGCGATCTTTGTGCCCGTGCCTGAACCGGTGAAGAGAACCCCACCGTCACCGCCCAGGCTGCCGAAATACAGCTCATGAAGGGCGACTGAGCCCGTCGCCGCGAGCTCCTCCCGCTTCAACTCCCGAATCTCGTAGGCGGGCGCCGCCGCGAGATCGAGCGTCGCGAGCCGACTGCGAACCGCGTTGAGGGTCCGGACCGCGTTCCCGTAGGTGTCCTCGTAATGGCTGACGATGAGGCGGTCGGGCAGTCCATTGAGCGTCCAGGGCTTGCACTGAATTGGAGCGATGTGCTGATGCATGACACTCTCCTTTGTTGTTCTTCTCTGGGCCATCATGGCTTCTCGCCGATCGCGGCGTACAGCCCGTCGAACAGGGTCATCCCGTAGGCCAGCACTTCGTGGTCGTCCTTGACGGCGCTGAGCAGCCCGCGCAGCGCCAGATCGATGCCGCGCGCTTCATCGCGGAGATACTTCTGGTCGCGGAGGTCCGCCTCGTGGACGATCTCGGCGATGGCGGCGAGCTTCCGATCGCGCAACCCCGACCGGCGCAAGAGCGTCTCGAACGTGCAGTCGTCGCCCTGGTGGCCGAACTCGACGCCGGCCATGTCGAAGGGAATGGCGTCGGCAGGCAGCTCCTCGGCCGGCGCGAAGAGAAACGCGGCGGCGGGATCGATGAAGCGCTTGATGAGCCAGGCCGAGGCGATGCGGTCGACGTGGGGACGGGGCCGCGTCGCCCAGCGCCGGCCCTTGAGCTTGTCGAGATCGAGCGGCGCCGGGCGCTCGCCCGAGCGCTCGCGCGGCGCCGCGAGACGGATCTCCACCGTCTCGCGGGCGCGCTGGGCGTCGCGCCTGGCCGGGGCGTCGAAGAAGTCGATGTCGCCGAGGCGCTCCATCTCCCGGGCCAGCCGGCCGAGCTCTTCGTCGAGGCGGGCGCGCCGCCCCTTGAGCAGCCGCTGATAGCGCTCGGCCAGCGCGGCGTAGTCCGCGTTGCGTGCCTCCTGGAAGAGGCGGATCACGTCGGCCTGCTTCATGTTCTCGATCCGATCCACCTTGAGCAGGGTCGCCTCGCCCCCGTCCTTCTGGATCTCCTGGGCGAGCCACTGGAACTGCTCGTAGCGATCGGGCGAGTAGGGTAGGAGGTACGCCGAGCTCTTCACAGGCACCGCGCCCAGCGCGCGCAGCCGGCGCCACGCTCGCACGCGCAGGCTCGACGGCCGGGGCGGAAGGCTGACCAATAAGAGGAGCCACGCGTGCAACATATGTTGCAAACGCTAAATCTAGTGTTTCACGCTGTCAAGTGGAATCTTCGAACGCCGCCTTGACTCAAGGCTCCTCATGTGTTTAGTATATGAGACCCAAGGAGGCGCATCATGAACGCGCTGGAGCATCTGCTGGATGATGAGCTGAACCGACTCCTGGACCGCATCGCCGCCGCCACGCGTCCCGGAACCATCGGGGCAACGGCCGGCCAGCATCCTGATCTGCGGGCCCGCATCGAGCAGGCCGAGTCCCGGCTGGCCGGCCTGCGCGCGGCGCTGCTCGCGCGCTACGCGGAGTGGCAGGAGGGCATCGAGGAGTGCGAGAACCTCTGGGCAGTCGCCGAGCTGGAGAGCGACGGGCCGTCTACCCCGTCGACGACGCGGTCCCGTCGCGCAGCCTGAGGCTTCAGCCGCGGCTCCAAAGCCGCGAGAGCCAGCCGGCTCTTCGGGCGGGAGGGTCGAGCCGGCTTTCGGCGAAGGCCCGCTCGTAACGCTCGAAACGCTGCCAGTAGTCTGGCAGCAGGCGCGCGAGGTGAACCTGCCCGGCGAGCAGTCGCTGGCGTGGATCGTCCTGGGTGGCCTCGAGCCGCTCGAGGCCCGCCCGCTGATCGGTGGCGAGATCGGCGTGAAAGGCATCCCGCAGGTGGCGCAGCAGGGCCACCGCGGTGGCTTCGAACTCGCGGCGGTCGGCCTCGCTGGTCGTCTCGGGCCGGGCGAGCCCACGGCGCTCGCGCAGATCGACCATGATCCTGAGCCCGGCCATGTCCACGGCTTCCTCGATCCGCTCTCGCAGCTGGGCCTCGATCCGCTCCACGAGACTGCGTTGGTCGTGGTGCTGGTGAGGAAACGCGCCGGGGAACGGGGTCGAGGTCATCATCCCCCGAACATCCGACGGAGTCCGTCGGCCAGGGGCTCGGGCCGGATGCCGAAGTCCCTGAAGAACCGGCTCGGGTCGGTCACGCTCTCTTCCTCCAGCATGTAGAGCTGATCGACGGTGACCGGGTAGAAGGGGAGCCACTGAAGCAATCGCGTCGCCAGCCTGACGGGGCCCAGCGGGATGTGGACCTTGCGGACGCGGCTGCGGCCCAGCGCCACGCCGATCAGGTCGAGGATTTCCACGAAGCGATAGGCCGCAGGTCCGCCCACCTCATAGGTCACTCCGACGCTGCCCGAGGCACGCAGGGTGCGCGCGAAGCCTTCGGCGACCTGTTCCACCGGAATGGGCTGCAGGCGGTATTGTCCGTCGCCCAGGACCGGAACGGCCGGCAGCCGGCGGACCATGCGCCCCAGCACCGAGACGAACTCGTCGCCGGGGCCGAAAATGATGGATGGGCGGACGATGGTCCAGTCCAGCCCGCTCTCGCGTACCGCCTCTTCAGCCCGCCACTTCGTCCGATGGTAGCGGGAGCGGGCGTCGGGGCGCGTGCCGAGCGCGCTCATCTGCACGTAGCGTTTGATGCCGGCGCTCTTGGCCACCCCCAGCATGTTGACCGTGGCCTGGGTGTGGAGGCGCTCGAACGTCACGCCGCGGGTCGGATGCTCGCGGATGATGCCGACCAGATGGATGAGCGCCGCGGACCCTTCGGCGGAGGCCACGAGACTGTCGGGGCGGAGCACGTCGCCCGGGACCCGGTCGATGGACTCGAAGCCCCGGAGATCCGGCTCCGAGCCCGGGCGCACGAGACAGCGGACCAGAAAGCCGTTGGTGAGGAGGGCGCGGATCACGCTGCGGCCGACGAAACCGGTGCCGCCTGTCACAAATACGCGCTGCATCAGGAGCGAATCCTAACACGGCCGAAACTCATTTTCCCGAGGCCGGAACGCGCCGGGCCGGTATCATGACGACATGCGGCGGCTGATCGTCCTGGTGGCCCTTGCCCTCCTCGCCATGCCCGCTGCGGCGCCGGGCCAGGTCCCCGCCGCCGTGCCGCCGCGCGTCTGGACCGAGGTGGACGAGGCCGCCCGCGACACGGTCGGCGCCGCCGAGGCCCCGGGCGTCGTCATCCTCGTGGGCCAGCGCGACCAGGTCCTCTACCGCAAGGCCGTGGGCTCGCGCGCCCTCGTGCCGTCCATCGAGTCCGTGACGCTCGACACGATCTTCGACGTGGCCTCGCTCACCAAGGTCGTGGCGACGACTCCCGCCGTCCTCGCGCTCTGGGAGCAGGGGCGAATCGACCTGGACGCGCCCCTCGGGCGCTATCTCAGGGAGTTTCGCGGGCCGGGGCGGGGCGAGGTGACGATCCGCCGGCTGCTGACACATTCGGCCGGAATGCCCGACTTGCCCGCGCGCGACGCCATGGCGCGCGGCTTCCCCGAGGCGGCGCGGCAGCTGGCCGGGGTGGGGCTGGCCGCGGCGCCCGGCTCGACCTTTCTCTACAGCGACACGGGCTTCATCCTGCTGGCCGAAGTGGTCCGGCGCGTCAGCGGCGAGCGGCTCGACCACTTCGTCCAGCGGCGGTTCTACGGCCCGCTGGGGATGCGGGATACGGCTTTCAACCCGCCGGGATCGTGGCGCCGGCGGATCGCGCCCACGGAGGTCGTCAACGGCGCATTGCCGCTGCGCGGCGTCGTCCATGACGGCAATGCGCGGCTCCTGGGAGGCGTGGCCGGCCACGCCGGATTGTTCTCGACGGCCGACGACCTGGGCCGCTTCTGCCAGATGCTCCTCAACGGTGGCATCCTCGGAGGGCGCCGGTACCTGAAAGAGGCCACGGTGCGCGCGATGTTTTCGCCGTTCGTCGTCGGCGAAGTGACGCGCGGGCTCGGCTGGGACATGGCCTCGCCCTACTCGCGCACCCTGGGATCGTTCTTCGCCATGGGCTCGGTCGGGCACACGGGCTTCACGGGGACGGCCCTCTGGCTCGACCCCGCCAGCCGCGGCTACCTGATCATCCTCACCAACCGCGTTCATCCTTATGGCAAGGGCACGGTCGCCGAGCTGCGGCGGCGAGTGAGCGCCGCGGTCGGGCTGCGCTTCGCGCCGACCGGCCCCCCGCCGGCCGTGGCCGACATCGCCGCGTCCGGCTCGCCCGCTGCGGATCAGGCGACAGCGCGGTCTGAGCCGGTTCGAACGGGGCTGGACCAGCTCGCAGCGAGCAACTTCTCGCTGCTGGCGGGACGGTCCGTGGGACTGCTCACCAATCAGACCGGCGTCGATGCTCAAGGGCGCCGGGGCATCGATCTGCTCGCCGCGGCGCCGGGCGTGACCCTGCGCGCGATCTTCTCCCCCGAGCACGGGCTCGACGGCCAGTCGGACTCCAACGTGCCCAACGGGCGCGACGCGGCCACCGGGTTGCCAGTCTGGAGCCTGTACGGCGCCGACCGCCGTCCGTCGGCGGAGATGCTGACGGGCGTCGACACGCTGGTGTTCGACATCCAGGACGTGGGCGTGCGCTACTACACCTACCTCACGACCCTGGTGTACATCCTCGAGGAGGGCGCGCGCAGGCGGATCCGGGTTGTGGTGCTGGACCGCCCCAACCCCATCACCGGCCGCGTCGTCGAAGGGCCGGTCATGGATCCCGACCTGCGCTCCTTCACCGCGCCTCATCCGATCCCGGTGCGCACCGGCATGACCATCGGCGAGTTCGCCAAGATGGTCGTGGCCGAGCGCAAGCTCCCCGTGGACCTGACCGTCGTCCCGCTCGAGAACTGGGAGCGCGGCCAGTGGTTCGATCAGACGGGCCTGCCCTGGATCAATCCGTCACCCAACATCCGCTCTCCCCTCGAGGCCCTGCTCTACTCGGGGATCGGCCTGCTCGAATCGACCAATGTCTCGGTGGGGCGGGGGACGAGCACGCCGTTCGAAATCGTGGGCGCGCCGTGGATCAGTGAGCCGCAGGTGCTGGCCGACGCGCTGAACGCGCGCGGGCTGCCGGGGGTGCAGTTTCAGGCCGTCTACTTCACGCCGTCCTCCAGCGTCTACGCCGGGCAGGGGCTCAACGGCGTTCAGCTCGTCGTCACGAACCGCGAGACCATCCGGCCGGTCACCGTGGGATTGGCGCTCGCGCGGGAGCTGGCCGACCGCTACCCGGCCCAGTACCGGCCGGCGTCCATCCAGAACCTCTTGGTGAACCGCTCGACGATGTGGTCCTTCCTGCGCGCTGATCCGCTGATGCGCATCCTGAGCTGGGCGGAGGCCAGGCGCGCGAGCTTCCTCCAGCGCCGCGCGTCGTACCTCATCTACCG
>DASSSH010000086.1:0-3112 GCA_035708525.1 Candidatus Methylomirabilota bacterium | reverse complement strand
GGCCGGCCGGCTCTTCCCGCTGAGGTACTGCTCGTAACTCTTGCGGATGTGAGCCCGGATCTTGGGGTCCTTGAGCTCGAGGTAGTCCTCGAACTCGTCAATGTCCATGAGGCCCGCGACCGGAATGCCATCCTTCTCGAGGATGAAGTACTCCTTGTTGAGATGGACGCGCTTGACGACAGCGCCGAGGTTCACCCTGGCCCGGGTGAGGGGGAGTCTTTGAATCACGGGTGGTTTGGCTTGAACGGCCACTTAGGGATCGACCTTTCTCATTGAGTATGATTGATTAGGATCAATCAGCGTTAGTATACGATCTATCCGGATGCAGTCAAGGTCGTAGGGGGATCTTTTTCTGATCAGCCCCGCTACTATCGTTATGTGCCGAATCTCATCCGGCGCGGTGGGACGTTCCTCGACCGGCGGCTTGCGCGGCCCCAAGCGGCGAAGACCGTCAGCGTGGCGTCGGCAGGCAAACCCGGAGAGGCATAGGTGTTCGGTAAGTGATAGGATTGTCAGGCGTCGGGGTGTGGCGCAGCCCGGTAGCGCACCTGCTTTGGGAGCAGGATGTCGGAGGTTCAAATCCTCTCACCCCGACCATTTCACGCGCGTGCAGCCCCGGAGGGCTTCGATGAGGCGATCGGTGACGGGGGTGGCCGTCCTCGCCGTGGCGCTGACGCTGGTGGCGCCGGCGTGGGCCTGGAACTGCCCGGTGCAGATCAAGGCGGCCGAGGACGCCATCCGGAAGGCGGAGGCCATGAAGCTCTCCCCCGAGGCCAAGGCCCTCGTCGACGACGCCAAGAAGATGGTGGCCGAGGCCAAGAAGCATCACACCGAGGCCAAGGCCAAGATCGATCATGCCAACGCCATGTGGAAGGCCAAGGCGGCCCTGGCGCAGGCGGAAGCCGCCGCGTCGATCTCGACGCCGTAGCCCCGGGCGTCGCATTGCCCGCCGCACGCCGAGCGGCGATAATCACGTCACGCGCCCGTAGCTCAGCTGGATAGAGCGTCGGCCTTCTAAGCCGAGGGTCGCAGGTTCGACTCCTGCCGGGCGCACCACATCCTTACCAGGAGGAACACCGATGATCGCCGATCGCTATACCAAGGCCGTGCTGACCGTCATCGCCGTGGCGCTCGCCGTGATCGCCGTTCGCCCGTGGCTGCCCGAGTCCGGGGTGCTCACGGCCGCTCGACCCGACGCGGCCGAAGCCCAAGTCGCGGTTCCGAAGTACGAGGTGACTGTGCCGAAGGCCTGGGGCAAGTTCGTGAGCTTCAGCAACAACAACCTCTTGCTGGAGGCTCCGGATCAGACCCTGCGCATCGTCGACGTGGAGGGCAAGGCGCCCGAGTATCCGAAGGTGAAGATTCTCATCCGCTGGCAGTAGCGCGTGCCGGGACATGCTACCCTCATAGGGTGCCTCTGTCGCTGACCTCGAAACCCGACGGGCTGGCCCGGCGGCCGCGCTGGTACTCGCACGCCTACAATCGGGCCCAGCTCTATCGCCTGACGGCGGGGCTTGGCTGGCTGCCGCGCCCGGTACGGCTTGCACTGGCGCGCCAGCTCGGGCGTGTGGCTCCCCGGTTCATGCCGGCGGAGCGGGCCGCGATCCGGAAAACCCTGGCGCAGCTGACTGGGGCCACAGGATCCCGCCTGGAGGCACTGACGGTCGGGGCGTTCACCGACTTCGCCATGTGCTTCAGCGACCTGATCTCCGCGAGCCGACAGCCGGTGGCGCGGCTCGACGCCCACGTGGGACGGGTGGAGGGCGTGGAGCGCTTTGCGGGGCTCACCGGAGGGCTCATCTCGCTGACGGCGCATCTGGGCAACTGGGAGCTGGCCGGCCGCCTCTTGGCGGGACGCACGGCCCGGACGACGCACGTGGTCGTGGCCGAGGAAGAGGCACGGGAGCTGGAGCGCTGGGTGCGCCCGGGGGGCAACGGGGTGCGCTTCGTGACTCGCTCCCGCCCGACGGTATCGCTGCAGCTGGTTGCCGCGCTCCGGCGCGGGGAAGTGGTCGCCGTGCAGGGGGACCGGGCGCTCGGCACCCGTGGCGACGTGATGGTTCCCTTCCTCGGGCGGCCCGCGCCCTTCCCGCTGGGACCGTTCCTGCTGGCCAGCGCCGTCGGGGTCCCGCTGGTGCCCGCGTTCTGCCTCCTCGATCCGGACCACCGCTACACGGTGAAGGTGGCCGCGCCGCTCACCGTCGCGCGTGGCGGCGAAGAGGACGCGGCGCGAGCCTGGGTCGCCGTCCTGGAGGACGTCGCGCGTGAGCGCCCGACGCAGTGGTTCAATTTCTTCGACATCTGGAACCCGCCCGGCATCTAGGCCGGCACCACCGTGACAGAGGGGAGAGGCATGGAGACCGAGACGGTGCTCGAAGAGCTCAAGGGCATCATGGTGGAGCGGCTCAAGTTCGATCCGCGCCGGGCTTCCGAGCTCACCCTCGACACGGTCTTGCCGAAGGGGCTGGAGGGGTCGCTGGGCCTCGATTCCCTCGACTTCATCGAGATGTCGATCGCCATCGAGGAGCGCTTCGGCTTCGTGATCGATGAGAGCCAGGACCTGGAACCCCACTTCCAGTCGCTGGGGACGCTGGTGAAGTACATCGCGTCGCGCATGGCCGACCGCTGAGGCAGGCGGCCGCGCCAGCCGCCCGCGACCGTCGATCAGTGAGCTCCATGGCCGAGGCCAGCGCCGCGGATCCGGCCAGCGGGATCGGCCGCGCCGAAGCGGCCACGTCCGCCGCGTGGCTCCGCGGGGTGCTTCCGCCAGACCTCCTGCCATTCATCAGCGCTTCATTCATCCGATCCCATCTCCTCTACGACGAGTTCGTCTACCGGCTGGTGCTCCACGTCGCCCGAGCGGCCGGCCTGGACGAGGCGACGCGCGAGCCGGGGAGCACGGAAGAGATTGCGGCGTGCGCGAAGCTTGAGGCCGAGTGGGTCCTCGTGCCGCTGGACTGGATGCTCCGCTTCCTCGCCGCGCGAGGGGTGCTCGAGGGGCTCGCCGGCGAGGCTACCCGCCGGTTCCGGGCGCGTGGCGCGTTCCCGGTGCTCGATCCCGCGCCCGTGCGCGACGAGCAGCTCCGGCACGACCCCTCGTGGCAACCCTCCT
>DASSSH010000085.1:0-10430 GCA_035708525.1 Candidatus Methylomirabilota bacterium | reverse complement strand
AAGAGGCCGATCATGTTGAGGACGTGGAGCCAGAAGTCCATGGCGCGAGGCGGTCGGCCCTAGCGGGTGCGGACGCCCAGGAGGCCGCTCGGGCGGAAGACGAGGACGAGGAAGAGGACGACGAAGGCAATGACCCCCTGCCAGTGCCCGGGCAGCGCCAGGCCGCCCATGTTCTCGGCCAGCCCGAGAACGAGCCCGCCGAGGACGGCTCCCAGGACGCTCCCGATGCCGCCGAGGAAGACGGCGATGAACGCCGCGAGCACGGGTTGCACGCCGATGGTGGGCGAAGCCGTGTCCCTGAGCGCCAGCAGGGTTCCGCCGAGCCCCGCCAGGGCCGAGCCGACCGCGAAGACGAGCAGGGAGATCCGCTCCGGGTCGATGCCCATGCACTGGGCGAGCTCGCGGTTGCTCGCCACGGCGCGGATGGCGCGCCCGTACCGCGTCCACCACAGCCACCCGATCACCGACAGGAGCAGGACCCAGCTGGCGACGAGCCAGAGCCCCTCGACGGTCGTGAAGGCGACGGGACCGAGGGTGATGCCGCTGATCGGGAACCCCGGCAGCTCGCGCGCCTGAGGTCCGAACGCGATCAGGATGCCGCTCTCGCCGGCGATGAGGAGCCCCAGGGAGGCGAGGAAGACGTTGAGCTGGGTGGCGTTGACGCGACGGAGCGGTCGATACACCGCTCGCTCCGTCGCCAGCCCGAAGAGGCATCCGACGGCGGCGGCGAGGACGAAGCCGGCCGGCAGGCCGAGCCCCCAGCGGTCTACCGCCAGCACAGCCGCGTAGACCGCGACCGTGAGCGTCAGCGCGTGGGCGAAGTGGAAGATCCGCGTGGTGGCGAAGATCAGCCCCCAGCTCACGCCCAGCAGCGCGTAGAGGCTCCCGGTGATCAGCCCGTTGGCGGCCAGCTGCGCGGCCAGTGCCAGCACGGTGAGCGTCCGGGTCGCGCCCCCCTACTTGCTTTCGATCTTGCCTTCGACGATCCGGCCGATCAGGGTCAGCGCGTCCCCTTTGACCTCGTACACACCCAGCGGCTTCGACACCGTGCCGTCGGCGTTGAGCTGCATGTCGCCGCCGTACACGCTCCCGAACTTGACCTTGGTGCTCAGCGCGCGCTCCATCTCCCCGAGGAGCTCGCCCGGCTTGGCCGGATCCGCGCCGCGGTCGGCGATCCGCTTGAGGAGCGGGCGGAGGATGAATTCCACATGCTCGTAATAGTTGGCGGCGTAGAACTCCGGCACATCACCGTAGGCGGCCTTGTACGCGTACACAAAGGCTCTCGTCTTGGAGTCCGTGCTCGTGGCGTCGAAGCGGTCCACCGCGATCGTGTAGCCCTCCATGGCCTTGCCGCCGATCTTCTGGGCGTTGGGCGTCCAATCGACGCCGAGGATCGGGACGGTGATGCCGTAGGCGCGGGCCTGGGTCAGGATGTAGCCGACGTCGTCGCCGAAACTGCCCAAGGCGAGCGCATCCGGCCGGGCCGCCTTGATCCGGGCGAGCTGGGCGGTGTAGCTCTTGGCGCCGATATCGTGGGGCTCCTCGGCCACGACCTGACAGGCGAACTTGCCGCAGGTCTCCTTGATGGCCGCGTTCACCCCCTGGCCGGCCGCATCGTTCCAGAAGAGGGTCGCGATCCGCTTGGCCTTCAGCCGCCCCGCGGCCCACTGAACGACGAACGGCGCCGTCTGGCTCGAGAGCATCCGCGTGTTGTAGAGCGTCGCCTTGCCGACCAGCGCGGAGCCCACGCCCCCGCCGTTGAGGAGCAGCACTTTCTTCTCGACCGCCAGCGGCTGGATCGCCAGGGTCGGGGCGGAGTAGGAGGTCAGGATGACGGGGACCTTGTCGACATCCAGGAGCTTCCGGGCTCCGGTGACGCCGGCGTCGGCGTCGCCGCTCTTGTGATCCTCGATCAGGATCTGGAGCCGGCGGCCGCCGATCCCGCCGGCCTTGTTGATCTGGTCCACCGCCAGCTGGGCGCCCCGGCTCATCACCTGGCCGTAGAAGGCGCCCGGCCCCGTCATCGCCAGGATCATGCCGATCTTCACCGTCTCCTGGGCGTGCGCCGGGGCGGCTGGTGCGGTGGCCGCCCAAACCGCGAGCGCGCCGAGACAGGTCCAGGCCCACAACCGGCTCCGTTTCATGGCTTGACCTCCGATCTAGCTGGGGTTGGTCGTGTTCACGGCGTGAAGCGAGCGGATCACCTGCTCGGCTTCGAGCTCCCGGACGAGCGCCGCCGAATAACCGAGCTCGAGGAGAACCTCCTCGGTGTGCTCACCGAGCAGCGGAGCGGGGCGCGGCTCGACGCGATCCGCTCCGTGGAGCCGCGCCGGTTGGCTGACCGCGACAGTTCGTCCGGCGACGGAGTGGGACGCCGTGGCCAACATCTCGTTCGCCAGCACCTGAGGGTACTCGAACACCTGATCGGGCTCCAGGGTGGGCGCGCACGGCACGTCGGCCTCGGCCAGGGTGGCCAGCCACTCTTCACGGTCCCGGGTCGCAAAGACTTCGGTCAGGATGCGGGTGAGGTCATCGCTCGCGCGCGCGCGATCGAGCGGCGTGGCGTACCGGGCCTCCGCGGCCAGCTCGGGCCGGCCCAGCGCGCCGCAGAGGCGGCGCCACTGCTCGTCCTGGACCACCACGATAACGACGAAGCGTCCGTCCCGGCACCGATACGGGGCGTACATCGCCTGAACCGAATAGTCGCGCCCATTGCCGGCCGGCTCCATTTCGTGCTCGACCTTCACCAAGTCGGGCAGCTGCATGGCGAGAGCCGCGTGGAGCAGCGAGGTCGTCACGAGCTGTCCCTGCCCCGTTCGCTCGCGGGCCAGCAGCGCCACCGCGATCCCGTAGGCCAGCACCATCGGAGCCGAGCAGTCGGCGACCCAGACGCCCGCGCCGACCGGCCGGCCGTCGGGCCCGCGCCGACGGGCGAGGATGCCGGAGAGCCCCTGGAAGAGCAGATCGTAGCCCGGCCGCAGCGCGAACGGTCCCTGGGCGCCGTAGGCGGTGATCCACGCGTAGACGAGCCGCTCGTTGAGGATCCGGAGCGTGGGGTAGTCGTAACCGAGCCGCTCGGCCACGCCCGGACGGAAGTTGTGGATCAAGACGTCAACCCGGCGGACCAGATCCCGGACGATCTCGCGCCCCTTCGGGTGGCGGATGTCCAGCGCGATGCCCCGCTTGTTGCGGTTGAGCACGAGGAAAGCCCGGCTCTCGCCGCCCGCAACCGGCGGCTGGGTAAGCGTGCGGCGCGCCTCGTCGCCGTTGAGCGGCTCCACCTTGATGACGTCCGCGCCGTGATCGGCCAGGTACAGGGAGGCTCCGGGCGCCGCCCACATCTGGGAGAGATCAAGAACGCGGATTCCCGAGAGCGCTTGCATGCGTGACGCTCGTTCTCCAGAAGGATGGTGGGGCCAGGCGCGCCGAGTCTAGCACATCCGGCCCGCAGGCGCGGGGCTCGTTTCCGGGGCGCGCGCGCCGTGGATCGCCGCAGCGTCGGGCGCGACGCTGAGCCGTTCGACGCCGATCAGTACGGCAAGCTTTCGCGCCCCATCAGCTCGCGCGCGACGACCGTCTTCATGATCTGGGCGGTCCCATCCCCCAGCTCGAGCCCGATGACATCCCGCATCCGCTGCTCGAACGGCAGCTCGTCCGTGTACCCGTAGTGGCCGTGGAGGAGCAGGCACTGGTGGATCGTGTCCACGGCGAGCCGCGGGGCCCACCACTTGGTCATGGCGGACTCCTTCGTGTGGGGCCGGCCGTGGTCGGCGAGCCAGAGCGCGCGGTAGCAGAGCCAGCGGCACGCCTCGAGATGGGTCGCGCCCTCCGCGATGGGGAAGGATACGCCCTGGAAAGTCGCCAGGGTCCGGCCAAAGGCCTTCCGCTCCTTCACGTAGGCCATGGTCTCCTCGAGCGACACCTGGGCCACGCCGAGACAGGCGAGCGCGATCCCGACGCGGTTGTAGTCGAAGCCCCGCATGATCTGGTGGAAGCCCGTGCCCTCCTCACCGAGCCGGTGCGAGACGGGAACCCGGACATGGTCGAAGGCCAGCCCCCCGCGGGCGTTGGCACGGGTGCCCATGTCGCGCACCGGGCTCCGCGACACGCCCGGTGAATCCAAAGGCACCAGGAAGGCCGACACGCCGCGGGCGCGCGGCCCGCCGGTCCGGGCAAAGACGATCGCGGCCTGGGCGACCATCGCGAGACTGATGCCGGACTTCTCTCCGGTGATGAGATAAGCGTCGCCATCGCGCGCGGCGCGGCAGGCGAGGCTGCTGGCGTCCGAGCCCACGCCGGGCTCGGTGAGAGCGAGGGCGATCACGGTCTCGCCCCGGGCCGTGGGCGGCAGCCAGCGCGCCTTGATCTCCTCGTTCCCACTTCGGCCCAAGATCTCGCCGGCGAACCCCGCGAGCTGCAGCCCATAGGTGCACGAGAAATCGCCGCGCGCGATCTCCTCCATGGCGATTCCGAAGGTCAGGTAGTCGGCCTCCTGCCCACCGTAGGCCGCGGGCGTCCGAAGGCCGAGCAGCCCGAGCTCGCCCATCTGCCGCCACGCCTCCCACGGGAACTCCCCGCTCTTGTCCCATCCCGCGGAGCGGGGCTGCAGCTCCTTGCGGGCGAAATTGCGCAGGGTGCGGACCAGCTCTTCCTGCTCAGGGGTGAATGCCAGTTCCATAGGCTCCTCGCAAGTGTAGGCCGGTCCGCCTCACATCATGGTGTAGCCGCCGCTCACCGACAGCGTCTGTCCTGTGATGAAGCTGGCGGCGTCGGAGGACAGGAAGACCACGGCCGGGGCCACGTCCTCGGGCTTTCCGAGGCGACGCAGCGGATAAACCTTGGCGATGCGCGCCTGCATCTCCGGCGTGCCCCAGGCCCGATTGGTCTCCGCGGCCCACATGCTCAGGCTGCCGAAGTCCTCCTCCGACGCCGGCATGGTCATCCCGGGGCAGACCACGTTGAGCCGGATGCCGTGCCGCCCCACCTCGCGCGCCAGGCTCTTGGTGAGCGCGATGACGCCTGCCTTGCAGGCGCCGTAGACCGCCTCCCGAAACTCCCCCATGCGACCGGCGTCCGAGCCCAGGCTCACGATGGCACCCGACTTGCGGGCGATCATGCCGTCGAGAACGGCCCGCGTGCAGTTGATCATTCCCCAGAGGTTGAGCTGGATTTCCTTCTCCCACTCCGCGCGCTCCTTCTCGACGAAGAGGCGGTCGTGGGTCCAGCCCACGTTGTTCACGAGCACCTCTACCCGGCCGAGCCGGCTCTCGACGTCTTTGACCATGGCGAGGGCCGAGTCCCATCTGGTGACATCCGTCGGTACCACGGTCGCCGAGGCGGCGCCCTGCTTCTGCGCCTCCGCCGCGACCTTCTTGCCCTGCCCCTCGTCGATCTCGGCGATGGTCAGATGGGCGCCCTCGCGGGCGAAGGCCAGACTGATGGCCCGCCCGATATTGGAGCCCCCACCCGTGACGATGACGCTCTTGCCCGACAGATTCAGCTCCATCCGGTTCTCCCCCTCCCTGGGTGCCCGCCTCTGGTCAACCTCACCAGGCGATAGTCTGCCCGCCGTCCAGATACACCGTCTGCCCCGTCATGAAGTCCGACACCAGCGCGGCGCAGGCCACCGCGGCCCCCGCCGCGCCCAGCGCCAGCGCGATGGCGCGACCGATGCCGCGGCTGGCTCCGGTCACCAGCGCGACGCGTCCGGCCAGCGAGAATCCCGGCTCCATGGCCTCAGCCCGCGCGACCGCTCTCGGCGGCGATCCGCTCCGCCACGAGCTGGCGGAGCCGGTACTTCTGGATCTTGCCGCTGGGGGTCATGGGGAACTCCGAGACGATCTCGACCCGCTCGGGGAACTTCTGGCGCGCGAGCTGATGGCGCTCGAGAAAGCCGACGAGCTCGGCGAGGGTCACCGTCTGGCCCTCGTGCGGGATCACCACCGCGCAGGCCCGCTCCCCGAGGCGCGGATCGGCCATGGCCACGATGGCGACCCCGCTGACCTTCGGGTGGGTGTAGAGCAGGTTCTCCACCTCCACGACTGGGATGTTCTCGCCGCCACGGATGATCACGTCCTTCGACCGCCCGGTGATGGAGAGATAGCCGTCACGGTCGAGGGTGGCCCGGTCTCCCGTCTTGAACCAGCCGTCCGGGGTATGGCCTTCGGCCGTGAACTGGGGACGCTTGAAGTAGCCCACGAACTGGGCCGGGCCGCGCACGAGGAGATCGCCCTCGGTTTCGGCCGGCGCGTCCCGGCCGTCGCCGTCCACCACGCGCAGCTCCATCCCGGGCAGCGGCGAGCCGTCGGTGCCGACGACTTTCTCCTCGGGATCCTGGAGCCCGTTGCACGTCACCAGGCCGTTCTCGGTCATGCCCCAGCCGGCCGAGATGGCGCAGCGAAGACGCTCGCGGGCATCCCGCACGAGCGGACGCGGGATCGGCGCACCGGCCGAGACGAAGAGCCGGAGGGAGGCCAGATCCCGCTGGGCAGTCGTGTAGGTGAGATCCCGCAGGAAGGGAGTCGCGCCCATTGTGAAGGTCACACGCTCGGCCTCGATCAGCCGCGCCGCCTCCTCGGCGTTCCAGATGTCCATCCATACCGCCGTCGCGCCCAGGAGAAAGTTCAGGCAGTAGCCGTAGAGATAGCCCGTCTGGTGCCCCAAGGTCGAGGCCATGAGCAGCACGTCCCGCTCCGAGAAGGCGAGCCGCTCGATCATGGTGTAGATGGTCGACAGCGTCGTGTTGGGCGTGTGCATCACACCCTTGGGCTCGCCCGTGGTCCCGGAGGTGAACACGATCTCGTGCACGGCATTGGGATCGGTGCCCTCGAGCCCGCGCCGGCCGGGCCGCGCCTCCCATGCGGTCTCCGTGAGGGCCGTGAAGGGCTGCATCCCATCGGCCGCGCCACCCCGGGCGACGAAGACATGCTCCAAGCGCGGCAGCTCGGGTCGAAGGGCAGCGAGCATCTCCGTGTAGCTGAAGCCGCGAAAGGCAGCCGGGATGATCGCCACCTGCGACTCCAGCAGCCCCAGCATGAAGCGCAGCTCGCTGGCCCGGTAGGTCGGGGGGATCGGATTGACCACGGCGCCCAGCCGGCTGGCGGCCAGAAAGAGCAGGACGAACTCGTTCCAGTTGGGGAGCTGACAGGAGATGACGCCGCCTTGCTCCACGCCGTGGGCGCGCAGTCCGTGGGCGACCCGCTCGACCGCCCGGGCCAGTGCCTCATAGGTATAGCGGCCCGCGCCGTCCACCAGGGCGGTCTTGGCGGGACGGTCAGTGGCCCAGCGATCGAGGCAGCTCTCCAGGCTTTCGTTGCGCCACAGACCGGCCTGGCTCAGCTCCCGGACGCGGACCTCCGTGAGGGTGGTCTCCATCGCTGGCGCCAGCCCTCAGCCGGGGCTCTTGCGGAAGTTCACGGGGCGTTTCTCCACGAAGGCATTGCGGCCCTCCATCGCCTCCGCCGTCTGGTAGTAGAGGCCGAGCGCCGTGTGCGCGAACTGGGCGACCCCGGCGCGCTGCTCGGAGTCGATATTGAAGGACTGCTTCGCCAGCGCCAGCGCCGTCGGGCTCTTCTCGAGCAGGGCCACGCACCACTTCTCCGTTTCGGCCCGAAGGTCCTTGAGCGGCACCACCTTGTTCACGAGCCCCATGGCCAGCGCCTCCTGGGCCGTGTACTGCAGGCACAGGTACCAGATCTCCCGCGCCTTCTTCTCCCCCACCACGCGCGCCAGGTAGCCGGTACCGTGACCGGCGTCCACGCTGCCGACCCGTGGGCCCGTCTGCCCGAAGATGGCGGTGTCCGCGGCGATCGAGAGGTCGCAGAGGACGTGCAGCACGTGGCCGCCGCCGATCGCGTAGCCGTTGACCATGGCGATCACCGGCTTGGGGATATGGCGGATGGCGCTGTGGAGGGCCTCCACGTCCATGGGGCGCTGGGCGCCCGTGCTGGCGGCGCCTGGCGCATAGCCTTCCTGGCCCCGCTCCTTCTGGTCGCCGCCCGAGCAGAAGGCCTTGTCGCCCGCCCCCGTGAGCACCGCCACCCCGACGGCCGGATCCCACCGCGCATCGAGAAACGCGTCGGTCAGCTCGGCCACGGTGCGAGTCCGGAACGCGTTCCGGACCTCGGGCCGGTTGATGGTGATCCAGGCGACGCCGTCCTTCTTCTCGTACACGATGTCGGTGTAGGTCATGATGCCTCCCTGCGAGAGTTTCCGTGTATCCGGTCGGCGACTTGCGGAGCGTCCCGTCGATCCCCTATCCTGCCCTATTACAAGGGCCAGGACACGGGTAATGTCCATTGGGAAGGCAAGCGCCCTAGCCCACTCGCTGACCCCGCTGGCGGCCTCCGAGAGTATACGGATCGGGATACACTGCGCAACGGCGCAGCCTCTCTCGACCCACGAAAGCGCTCCACGCGGACGCAAGTGGCTGGATCGAAAGGCCGAGGGCCAGTAGAAGGGGGTGTTCCACATCGGTATACGCTGCGGGAGTTCGCAGCGGTTGCGATACTCGCAGATCAGCGTATCCAGAGGCCGAATTCGAGTTAGGCGCTGAAGCGGGAGGTCGGCCAATGAACCGTCGCAATTTCCTAGCAATATTGGGTGCGGCGTCGCTCTTGTCGCCCGTTGTTGCCACGGCGCAACCGACAGTACGCACCCGTCGGGTTGCAGCGCTCGTATTAACTGCCGACAACGCCTTAGGGCGATCACT
The DNA here is from genome assembly GCA_035708525.1 of Candidatus Methylomirabilota bacterium. GTDB lineage: Bacteria > Methylomirabilota > Methylomirabilia > Rokubacteriales > CSP1-6 > DASSSH01. The sequence continues at coordinate 1,720 of DASSSH010000085.1, read as the reverse complement.
CGTTGCGGCGTTTCGCGAACGGCTGGAGGGGTTGGGATGGATCGTCGGCCGCAATCTCCAGATCGACGTTCGCTGGGTGGGCGATGACGGCCGGATGACTTCCTCATATGCGGCCGAGATCGTGCGAACGGCGCCCGATGTCATCCTCGCGCACGGCACGGCAGGAATAACAGCCGTGCTGCAAGAGACCCACACCATACCGACCGTGTTCGTCCAAGTGACGGATCCCGTAGCCAGTGGATTCGTTACTACTCTTTTGCGTCCCGGAGGCAACGTTACGGGTGTCGCAAATTTCGGCCCCTCGATTGCTGGCGATCGGCTGCGAGCCCTGAAGGGCATCGCGCCGCAGCTTGTGCGGGCACTGCTCGTCCATGATCGCAACTACCCGACACCGCCTGGGCTGTTGCGCGCGACCGAGTTGGCGGCGACGTCTCTCGGCGTAGAGCTGGTGGGGACGGGTGCACGTGATGTGGATGAAATGAAAGGCCAGATCCGCGACTTTGCCCCTGGGCCGAATGGTGGCCTGGTCGTGTTCCCGAATCCGTTGGCCAGGACTCACAGTCAACGAATCATCGCGCTGGCCGCCGTTCACCGACTGCCAGCCGTATATCCACTCGCCTTGTATGCCGAGGCCGGTGGTCTCATTTCCTACGGCGTGAACACATTGGCCACGTGGCAAGAAGCCGGATCGTATGTCGATCGCATTCTGCGCGGCGCCAATGCTGGTGAATTGCCCGTGCAGGAGCCGACGCAGGTCGACATCGTTATCAATCTTCGGACAGCGAAGTCCCTTGGTCTCAGCATACCGCCTACGCTCCTTGCCCAAGCCAGGAAGGTGATCGATTGACGTGATGGCAAACTGAACCGTACCAACAGCGCGCCTAACCCTGCGTTGGAACGGACGCCGATCGGCGTTGCTGCGGTACGCGAGCGCCTGCCCGGCGCCGCTCAACTTGATCGTTAGGCGACATTGCTGCAGAGGAGTAGGCCAATGAGTGATCAAGGTCAGTGGCAGGTTGCGGGAAATGCGGCCGAGATCTACGAGCGTGCGCTCGTCCCCGCGGTGTTCTCAGCCTGGGCGCCGCTTGTCATCGAGTTGGCGAACCCCCAACCCGGCGCACGGGTGGTGGACGTCGCCTGCGGCACCGGCGTGGTTGCCCGACTCGTGGCGCGGCGGGTCGGGCCGACTGGTCAGGTCGTCGGTCTCGACCTGAATCCTGGCATGCTCGCCGTCGCGGCATCGATCGTATCCAACGAACCGGCGACAACCGGACGGATAAGGTGGCAAGAAGCCAACGCAACGAAGATGCCGCTGCCGGACGCCGCCTTCGATATCGTCTACTGTCAGTTGGGTCTCCAGTTCTTTCCGGATCGCCCGGCGGCGCTGCGGGAGATGTTTCGCGTCCTGGCTCCAGGCGGTCGCCTCGGCCTCATGGTATGGCGGGGCATCGAGCACAGTCCCGGGTTCGCCGCCTTGGCTGAAGCCCTCGCGCGGCATGGAAGTCCGGAGGCGGCCGGGATTATGCGCGCCCCATTTGGGCTGGCTGACGCGGAAGAGCTGCGCAGCCTGATTGCTGCGGCTGGCTTCGGTGACATCACGATCCGGCCAGTCCCGGGGACCGTTCGCTTTCCGTCGGTCGTGCGCTTCGTTCAGGACTATGTGGCCGGCTCACCACTAGCGGGCCATGTGGCGAAGCTCTCAGACGAGGCTCGTGCCGCT
>DASSSH010000084.1:0-2193 GCA_035708525.1 Candidatus Methylomirabilota bacterium | reverse complement strand
GCGAGCCGGCCACGCCTCTCGAGCAATGTCTGGGGATGGGAGGGGCCTGATGCTCGTGCAGGACATCATGCAGGCCGAGGTGATCACGGTCACGTCCGGGACCACGGTGTCGGCGGTGCTCCAGCTCCTGGGGCGCCGCGGCTTCCGCCATGTCCCGGTGGTGGACGAGGGCGCCTTGGTCGGCATCATCTCCGACCGGGACGTCAAGGCCGCCTTGCTCTCGGCCGCGACCAGCGCGGAGGGCCGCCAGCGCGACCGGCTGCTCGAGCGGTTGACGGCCGGCGAGATCATGTCGCGACCGGTCATGACGATTGCCCCCATGTTCCCCGTGGAAGAAGCGGCGCGGATCATGGTCGTCGAGAAGATCAGCGCGCTTCCGGTCACCGCGAACGGACAGCTGGTGGGCATTGTCACCGAGACCGACGTGCTGAGGCTCTTCGTCCGGACCATGGGCGCGCTGGAGCCCTCGAGCCGGCTCGACGTGCTGCTGGACGACGAGCCCGCGGCGCTGTCCGACGTGATCCAGACCATCGAGCACTCGGGAGCCCACATCTCGAGCGTGGTGACCCTGGTGGGTCCCGGCAAGGGGAGGGAAGCCGTCGTCAGGGTCGGCACGATCAACCCCGGCGCCGCGGTGAAGGCGCTCGAGGCCAAGGGCTACACGGTGCGCGACTCCTGGCGGGGTTAGTCCGCCGCGCCGACCGGCGCCCGCCATGGGCACCGTCTTGAGACGCCATCGGCTGTTGGCCGCCGGGGTCGCCGCGGCCGGTGGCCTCGCCGTCGTTCCCCTCGTCGTCTCGCCCTATGGCGTCATCATCGTCAGCCACGCGCTGATCCTGGCCATCGCCTGCCTCGGCGTGAATCTCCTCCTGGGCTACGCGGGTCTGCTCAGCCTCGGTCATGCCGCCTTCTTCGGGCTGGGCGCCTACGCCGGCGGGTTCCTGCGTGTCTTCGGCTTCCTCGGGTCATTCGAGACCTATCTCCTGTCGGGGCTCGCGGCCTCGGCCGTGCTGGCCGCGCTCATCGGAGCGCTCTGTGTCCGCGCCACGCGGATCTACTTCGCCGTCCTGACCCTGGCATTTGGCCAGGTGATCCACTCGCTGTTCGTCGCCGGTCATGTCTTCCGGCTGGCCGGCGCGGCGGGCCAGGGCCTCTACTTCGTCGGGGAGGGAGGGCTCTACCTGCCCCGGCTCACCATGGCGGGCCACGAGATCTCCGCGGAGCGATTCCCAACCGTTCTCTACTACATCATCGCCGCGGCCTTCCTCGGCGCCACGCTGGTGATGTGGCGGATCGTCCACTCGCCGTTCGGGGCGGCGCTGCAGGCGATCCGGGACAACGAGACGCGCGCGCGGTTCGTCGGGATCCCGGTCGGATGGAGCCGGTGGCTGGCGTTCGTCATCGCGGGCACCTTCGCGGGGTTGGCGGGGGCACTCGCGGGCGAGCTGGATCGGCAGGTGACAACGGAGCAGCTGCACTGGCTGCTGTCCGCCGACTTCGTGGTGGCCATCGTGGCGGGGGGCAGCCGTCACTTCCTGGGCCCCGTGCTGGGCGCCTTCCTCATGACGATCCTCGAGGAATTCGCCCTGAGCGTGTCCCTCTACCACGGCCTGACGCTCGGGGCGCTGCTGATCGCGGTCGTCTTCGTTTTCCCCAGCGGCGTGGCCGGCCTCCTGGCCCAGCTGAGTCGATCCCGCGGGGCGGAACCGAGGGCCGTCGCGCCCGCCGCCGACCGACGACCGACCTCAGTCGGGCGCGGGGCGGCGCCACCCCAGTGAAAGGCCTCAGGCCATCAGGGGTCAATTCTAACTGCGCGGACTTTCGTTCTCGCCTTCTGGCACAGGATACGCAGCCCTCACCGTAGTCAGGATGACCATAGATCACGACACATATGCGGCTAGAGAGTTTTGCTCAGGCGCGGGAACAGATGGTGCAGAGCCAGATCGCCGCGCGCGGCGTCCGAGACCAACTGGTCCTCGATGCCATGCGGACGGTTCCCCGGGAGACGTTCGTTCCCGGGCGCCTCAAGGGCATGGCCTATGAGGACGGGCCGCTCCCGATCGGAGAAGGTCAGACGATCTCCCAGCCCTACATCGTCGCCATGATGACCGAGGCCGCGCGGCTGAAGCCGGGGGAGCGGGTGCTGGAGATCGGGACCGGATCGGGGTACGGCGCGGCCGTGCTCGCTCAGAT
>DASSSH010000083.1:0-19307 GCA_035708525.1 Candidatus Methylomirabilota bacterium | reverse complement strand
TCGAGCCGAGGGACGGCCGAGCGCCGCAGGCGCGAGCGTCACGAGGCGAGGGCTGAGTTGAGTCTGCGTTCGGGCGAGTGGGTGACGGAGCCCGACCAGGCGGGGGCCAGCCGGCGACAGGACCCGCCTCGTCGCGAGCGCTACACCGCCGGCGCCAGACTGTCTACCGTCGCTCGCGCAGCTGGCGCAGCGCCTCTTCCAGCCGCTTCTGCTCCTGGCCGTAGGTTCCCCAGTCGCCCCGCCGCAACGCCTCCTGCGCCTTCTGCCAGGCCTCCCAGGCGCGCTGGATCAAGCCGCTCAGTGCCACATCCGGCGCCGCCGCCGGGCCGCGCTCAGGCGCCCGTGTCGTGGTCTCGTCGGTGCGGATGCGCCCGCCGAAGATCCGGCCCAGGGCGCCTTCCAGCGTGGGCTCCATGGCGATCTGGTTGCCGAAGGCCACCACCACGCGGCGCAGCTCGGGCAGGGCGCTCTGCTCTGCGGCCAGGTACAGCGGCTGCACGTAGATCAGCGACTGATCGATGGGAATCGCAAAGAGATTGCCGGGGATCACCCGCGAGCCCCGCTGGTTCCACAGCGAGATCTGCTGGGAGATGACGGGGTCCTGGTTGATGCGCGCGTCGATGTTGCGCGGGCCGTAGACCAGCTTCTGCTTGGGGAAGGTATAGGCGATGAGACGGCCGTAGTTCGGTGGATCCATGCGCGCCGCCAGCAGCGCGATCATGTTGTCGCGACCGCTGGGACTGAACGGCGAGAGCAGCACGAACTCCTCGCGCGGCTCGCCCGGCAATCGCATCACCGTGAAGTAGGGCTCCATGGGCTGCTCCCGCCCCTCGTGGCTGAGCCGCGGCACCACCCACAGGTCCTCCTTGTTGTAGAAGACCTGCGGGTCCTCCATGTGAAAGCGAGCGTGCAAGAGCGCCTGGATCCGGAAGAGGTCTTCCGGATACCGGATGTGCGCCTGGAGGTCTTTGGGCATCTCCGCCAGCGGGCGGAACATCCCCGGGAACGCCTTGGCGTAGGTCCGGATGAGCGGGTCGTCGGGATCGGCGATGTAGAACGTCAGCGTGCCGTGATAGGCGTCCACCGTGGCCTTCACCGAATTCCGGATGTAGTTGCCCCAGCCGCGGAACGGATCGGAATAGGGATACCGATCGCTGATCGTGTAGGCGTCCACCATCCAGACCAGGCGCCCGTCGGTCGTGATGACCAGGTACGGATCGTGGTCGAAGCGCAGGAACGGGGCTGCTTCCTGCACGCGCCCGCGGACGTCCCGGTAGATCATGATCCGGCTCTCGCCGGTGAGGTCGTCGGAGAGCAAGACGTTCTTTTCGCCGAAGTGGATCGCGAAGACGAGCTTCCGCAGCAGCGAGTTGACCGGGATGCCGCCCCGCCCCTGATAACGCGTGTAGACGTTCTGGTCGCCCGACGGGTAGTCCAGCTCCTGCGATTTGGTCCGCACGAAGACGAACTCGTTGCCGAGCTCCCCGTAGTAGATCTCGGGGCGCGTGATCTTCGGCATCCCGCTGCCCGCCGGCGGGATGTCCTTGAGGAAGAACTCGGGCTGCCCCTCCGGGCTGATGCGATTTACCGGGCTCGCCACCAGGCCGTACCCGTGGGTGTAGGTCAGGCGCTCGTTGATCCAGCCACGGCTCGGCAGGTCGCGATAGGACAGCTCCCGGGGGGAAAGCATCACCTGGCGGTATTCCCCGTTGACCGAGTAGCGGTCCACGTCGACGTCGCGGAACTTGTAGTACGTCCGGATCTCCTGGAGCTTCTCGTAGGTGGCCCGCAGCGGCCGGTGGTCCCAGAGCCGGATGTTCTTGATCGTGAGGCTGTTTCGCTCGAGCGCCGCTGCCGTGAGGTTCTCGTCGGCCGCGAACTCCTTCTCCGCCACGCGATCCAGGCCGTAGGCGTTCCGGGTCATCCGGATGTAGGACTGGATGTACGGGCGTTCGGCCTCGAGCTCGTTGGGCGCCACGCGGAAGCGCTGGAGCACCGCCGGGATGAGCCCGAGACCCACGACCCAGGTCACGACCAGCACCACGAGCCCAGCGACCAGGAAGAACCAGCCGGGGCGGAGGATCTGCAGCAGGCAGGCGCCGGCACAGAGCGCCGCCAGCACCGCGAGCAGCTGAAGCACGGGCAGCGCCGCGTGGACATCGGTGTAGGCCGCGCCGTACACCACTCCCCGCGGCGAGTAGAGGAGATCGTACCGGTCCAGCCAGAAGCCCGTGGCGCGGAGCAGGAGAACCAGGGCGCCCAGCGTCAGCAGATGGGTGCGCGCCCCCGCGGCCAGCCGCGGGCCTCGCGCCGTCAGGACCAGGCTGCGCTGCAGGACGTAGACGACCGCGGCGAGGACGAGCGTGGCGAGCACGAGGGTGGTCGCCCAGCCGTAGAGCAGCCGCCAAAACGGCAGCTCGAACACGTAGAAGCCCAGGTCACGCTGGAAGAGCGGGTCGACGCGGCCGAACGGCGTCCGGTTCAGGTACTCGAGGACCGTGTCCCAGGCCCCCGTGGCCCGCATACCCGAGAAGAACGCGATGACTCCGATCACGGGCACCAGCAGCCGCCGCACCAGGGGCTCCAGAATCGCCCGGCCCGGCAGCCCCAGCTGGTCCTCGAGCTCCCACAGCACGTCCGGTGCCGCCGTCCGCGCGGCAATGGAGAGGTTGACGAACAGGAAGAGGAAGACCGCGGCCCCGAGCCCGAGGAAGAGCCACCCGCTCAGCGTCAGCCGCGTCGCGAAGACCTGGGTGAGGCCGACTTCCTGGAACCAGAGCCAATCGGTGTACAGCGGAACCGCTTGGCCGACGACGCTGAGAGCGAGAAAGGCGAGGAGGAGCCAGAGGCCAATGCGGGGGCGTCGCGCACCGACCGCCGACGCCCCCGGGAGGTGTCGAGCCAAGCGATGCCCGCCGCTACGTCCCGTGAGTCCAGGAGGAGAGGTAAGCCTCCTGCTCGGGGGTGAGGTCGTCGATCTGCACGTCCATGGAGGCCAGCTTGAGCCGAGCGATCTCGAGGTCGATGTCGCGCGGCACCCCGTACACCTTCTTCTCGAGCCGCGGGCCGTGCTTGACCATGTACTCGGCCGACAGCGCCTGGTTCGCGAAGCTCATGTCCATCACCACCGCCGGATGGCCCTCCGCGGCGGCCAGATTGATGAGCCGGCCCTCCCCCAGCACGTAGAGCCGCTTACCGCCCTTGAGGACGAACTCCTCGACGAAGGGCCGGATCGCGCGGCGGGACTGGGCCAGCGTCGCCAGAGCCTCCAGGTCGATCTCGACGTTGAAGTGTCCGGAGTTGGCCAGGATGGCCCCGTCCTTCATCTTGACGTAGTGCTCGCGGCGGATCACCGACATGTTACCCGTCACCGTGACGAAGATGTCCCCCACCTCGGCCGCGCGGGTCATGGGCATCACCTGATAGCCGTCCATCACCGCTTCCAGCGCCCGCAACGGCGCCGTCTCCGTCACGATCACGTGCGCGCCCATGCCGTGGGCCCGGGTCGCCACCCCGCGCCCGCACATGCCGTAGCCGGCGACGACCACGCTCTTCCCCGCCAGCAGCACGTTGGTCGCCCGGAGGATACCATCGATCGTGGACTGGCCGGTGCCGTAGCGGTTGTCGAAGAGGTGCTTGGTGTCGGCGTCGTTGACGGCGATGACCGGGAACGCGAGCACCCCCTCCTTCTCCATGGCCCGCAGCCGGATGACCCCGGTGGTGGTCTCCTCGGTGCCGCCGATGACGCCCGCCGCCAGGCCCTTGCCCGCGCCGCCCTCTCCGTGCAGTTGGGAGATGAGATCGGCGCCGTCGTCCATCGTCACCTGGGGCCGCGTCTTGAGCACGGCCTCCAGGTGGCGGTAATAGCGCTGGTTATCTTCTCCCTTCTGCGCGAAGACCGGGATGCCGTACTCTTTCACGAGCGCCGCGGCCGTATCGTCCTGCGTGCTGAGCGGATTGGAGGCGCAGAGCGCGACCTGCGCGCCGCCCGCCTTGAGCGTGGCCATCAGCACCGCAGTCTCGGTGGTCACGTGCAGGCACGCGCCGAGCCGGATCCCCTTGAGCGGCTGCTCCTTGCTGAAGCGCTCGCGGACCTGCCGGAGGACCGGCATCGATTGCTCGGCCCATTCGATCTTGAGCTTGCCGGCCGCGGCCAGGGACAGGTCCTTCACGTCGTGGTCCGTCATGAACTCGTCCTTTCCCGTGCGTCAGTCGCGCAAAGACCCCGTGACCGGTCGAATCGGCCGCGGGGCCTCAGGTTGGGTTCGACAGCAGGTCTCAGATTCCGGCGTCGTCGCGGAGGTCCTTGACGCGGTCCGTGCGCTCCCAGGTGAACTCGGGCTCGCTGCGCCCGAAGTGGCCGTAGGCGGCGGTCTTCTTGTAGATGGGGCGCCGGAGGTCGAGGTACTTGATGATGCCGGCGGGGGTGAAGTCGAAGTGCCGTCGGATCATCTGCTCGAGCCGGGTCGTGGGCACCTTGCCGGTGCCGAAGGTGTCCACCATGACGGAAACGGGATCCGCCACGCCGATGGCGTAGGCCACCTGGACCTGGGCGCGGGCGGCCAGGCCCGCCGCCACGATGTTCTTGGCCACGTGCCGAGCCATGTAGCACGCCGACCGGTCGACCTTCGTCGGGTCCTTGCCTGAGAAGGCGCCGCCGCCGTGCGGACAGGAGCCGCCGTAGGTGTCTACGATGATCTTGCGCCCTGTGAGCCCCGTGTCGCCCATGGGGCCGCCGGTGACGAATCGTCCGGTGGGATTGATGTGGTACACGATCTTCTTGGAGTCGAGCAGCTCCGGCGGGATTGTCGGCACGACCACGTGGGCGATGATGTCCTCGCGGATCTTCTCGAGCGTGACGTCCGGGCTGTGCTGGGTCGAGACGACGACGGTCTCGACGCCGCGGGGCTTGCCGTCCTCGTAGCGGACGGTCACCTGGCTCTTGCCGTCGGGCCGGAGATAGTCGAGCTCCCCCTTCTTGCGCACCTCGGTGAGTCGCTGACAGAGCCTGTGGGCCAACATGATCGGCAGCGGCATGAGCTCGGTGGTCTCGGTGCAGGCGTAGCCGAACATCAGGCCCTGGTCGCCCGCGCCCAGCTTGTCCACGCCCATGGCGATGTCGCTCGATTGCTCGTCGATCGCCGTGATGACCCCGCAGGTCTCGTAGTCGAAGCCGTACTTGGCGCGCGTGTAGCCGACCTCCCGGATGGTCTCGCGGGCGATCCTGGGAATGTCCACGTAGCAGCTCGTCGTGATCTCGCCGGCGACGACGACCAGGCCGGTGGTGAGGAGGGATTCGCAGGCCACCCGGCCGGTCGGGTCCTGCATCAGGATCGCGTCCAGCACCGCGTCGGATATCTGGTCGGCGATCTTGTCCGGGTGCCCCTCGGTCACCGACTCGGACGTGAACAGGTGCTCCTCACGCGCCATGCACACCCTCCCTGGGGTAAGGCTTCGAGCTGCGAATACGGAACTTTAGCACGGTGTCACGCCGCCCTCAAGGGGAATTGGCCTTTCGCGTCGGCGCGAACGCGACACGCGCGGTCCCGCGCCAGCCGGCGCCGGGCTCGATGCGCACCGGCCAGCTGAGCAGCAGTGCCGTGCCCTGATAGATCCGCTCGAACCCTCCCTCGGAGAGCGACACGGTCTCGACGGGCGCCCAGCCGATGTCGGCCGGCTCCGCGGCGCCGATCGTGACGTCGCAGCCGGCCCACTCGTCCACCATGATGAGCTCGCGGACGCGCTCCACCCGCCCGCGGCTGCCGAGCGCGGGACGATCCGGCAGCCGGAAGTAGCGGTCGGGCGCCGCGCCCGCCGTCAGCGCCAGGTTGAGCTGCACGGCCCACCGCCCTGCCAGCGCCTCGTCGCCGCTCCAGTCCAGCCGATAGCCGACCTCGAACGCGGCATCCTGGGCGCCCACCACAATGGACTTGGTCAGCTGGAGGGGAAGACCGTCCAGACCGCCGATCGTGAGAACAGCCTCCACCCGCTCGGCCGTCGCGTTGACGGCGTGAGCCAGCGGACGGTCGCCGATCACCACCCGGGCCGCATCCCACGGGTTCAGGGGATCCGGCGGCAGGCCGTCGGCGAACCACCCCTCGCGCAGCGACGCTCGCCGGAACGAATCGTAGTGCAGCAGGGCGGCCAGGCCGGTCTCCTTGGACGCGGTCTGGCCGTGGATCGTCCGGACTTCGCCGGCATGGGCCTCGGTTGTCTCGTTGTCCTTGACCTGGCCGTGATAGGCCTCACGCCGTCTCGTCAGCACGTCACCCACGTCGAGCCGGCCTGGCCGCCAGGCCAGCTCCGTGACGACGCCGCCCTGCTCAGGGTGCAGCAGCAGGGTCAGCTGGGGGGTGCGCACGGCGAGCTCCGGGCGCCCGTCGCCGTTGACATCGCGCTGCTCCCATTCCACGGCGGGGGGCGCCCCGGGACGCACCAGCAGGGCCTCGCACTCGATGAGCGCGGACTTGACCGCGCGCCGCAGGTGGGGCAGGTAGCAGCCGCCGAACACGCCGTGCCAGTACGCGTCGTTGGCTTGACCTCGCCAGAGCCGGTCGCGGGCATCGAGCAGCCGCGGATCGTCCGGCCGCCGCGTGACCTCCTCGTTGACCCGGCGCGACAGCCCGAGCATCTTCCAGTAGGTCTCGCTGACTTCCGGGTACTTCACCAGGAACGCCCGCCAGAACCCGCCGCGCAGCAGCCGCACCCATCGCTCCCCGTCGGGCAGGGCTCTCAGCCGCGCGCGACATTCCTCGAGCTCGGCGGCAGCGGCCGCGGGCAACGCCCACTCGCCCATCTCCGTGTAGGCGGCGGCCGGGAGGTACACGCGGCCGCTTGGGCGATGGCTGTCGAGATAGCGCGAAAAGGTCGAGACGGTGAGCCACGGGACACCGCCGAGGGCTTCGAGGAACCGCGCCAGCCAGCGCTCGCCGTAGACCAGCCGGTCCGTCCCCGGCCACGTGCCGAACTTCTCGCCGTCGTCCACCAGGGTGACGGCCCCGGCGTCGCGGCGCTGCTCCAGGTAGCGGACACTCTCGCCCGGATCGGCGAACGGGACCAGATAGCGCAGCCGCTGGTTGATGGGGAACACCGCGAGCGTGGCGCCCTGCTCCTCGGTCAGGTAGTAGCCGCCGAGGGTCTCCGGGTCCATGCCCACCAGCGCGAAGTGGGCGTCGTCCAACAGGACGAACTCGACGCCCGCCTCCCGCAATGCCTTGGGCAGGTGGGGCTCCCAGACCCGCTCGGCCAGCCACATGCCGCGCGGCCTCACCCCGAAGTGCGCGCGCAAGAATTCGGTCAGGGCCTGGATCTGCCCGACCTTGTCCACGTCGGGCAGCATCGTGAGGATCGGCTCGTAGAAGCCGCCCGTGAGCAGCTCGACTCGCCCGTCGGCGACCAGCCGGCCCAGCAGATCGAAGGTCGCGCGGGCCCGCTCGCGCAGGAAGGTCAGCAGGCCGCCCGAGCAGTGGACGGTCAGCGGGACCCCGGCGACCTCCCGCAGCGTCGTGAGGAACGGCTGATACGCCCGGGCGACGACGTCCTCGACGACGGACTCGAAGTTACCGGCCGGCTGGTGGTTGTGGACTCCGAAGAGGAAGTGGAGGGCCATCACTCACGGTCGAGGTCCCGATGACGGACCAGCGGCTCGAAGCCGAGGCCCCGCAGCACGTCTCGCAGGGCCTCGACGAGCGTCACGGAGCGGTGCCGCCCTCCCGTGCAGCCGATGGCGATCGTCAGGTAGGCCTTCCCCTCGCGCTGGTAGAGCGGCAGCAGGAAGCGCACGAGGTCCTCGAGGCGGGCCAGCAGCTGCCGGCTTTCGTCGCGGGAAAGGACGAACTCCCGCACCGGCGCGTCCCGACCGTCCAGCGGCCGTAGCGCGTCCACGAAGTGCGGGTTCGGCAGGAAGCGGACGTCGAAAACGAGGTCGGCATCGTAGGGAATGCCGTGCTTGTAGCCGAACGAGATCAGCGAGACGGTCAGCGCGCCCCGCTTCTCGGGCGCGCCGTAAACCTCCGCCAGCTGCTCCTTGAGCTGATGGACGGTGATCCCGGAGGTGTCGATGATCCGGTCGGCGGCTTCCCGCAGATGGGCAAGGGTCTTGTGTTCAGCGCGGATGCCGTCGACCACGTTCCCCTCTCCGGCCAGCGGATGCCGGCGGCGCGACTCGTGGTAGCGGCGGACGAGCGTCTCCTCCGAGGCTTCCAGGAACAGCACCTCGGCCACGTGCCCCCGGGCGCGCAGCTCCTGCAGGGTTTCCAGGATATGGGCGAGGTACTCGCCCTCGCGCACGTCGATCCCCAGCGCGATCTTCCGGATGCCCCGGTCGGAGTGGGCGCAGAGTTCGGCGAAGGTGGGAATCAGCGTCGTCGGGAGATTGTCGACGCAGAAGTACCCGAGGTCCTCCAGACACTTGATCGCGTAGCTCTTCCCGGCCCCGGAGAGGCCGGTCACGATGACGAACCGGATGCGGTCCTCGGCCCCGGGCGCGCGCGGAGGTTCCTTCGTCCCCGGGGCCATCACTGCGGCTCGATGAGGCCGAGGCCGCCCCCCCGCCGCTGATAGAGCACACTCACGGCATCGGTTCCCGCGTTGGCGAACAGCAGGCACTCGTCACCGGTCGTCCGCAGCTGCTCGACGGCCTCGGCGACGGACATGGGCTTGAGCGGGACCCGGGTCACCGCGACTTCGGGCATCGCCGGAGCGGGACTCACCGGCGGCAACATCGGCCTCGGCAGGCGGCGGGCGTTCCGCCCCTTGCGGTCCTTGAGGCGCTCCTTCAGGGCCTTGCCTTGGCGGAGCAGCGCATCGACCGCCATGTCCACCGCCGCGGCCAGATCCCCCGCCGTCTCCTCGCTTCTGAGGGTGTGCTTCTTCGCCACGACCGTGATCGCGGCCGTCCGCCGGTGCTTCTCCTTGGAGAGCACGACTTTCATCTCCACGATCTTCGGAAGCATCGGCTCGAGCTTCGCCAGCTTGCCGCTGACCGCATCCTTGTAGGTCTTCGAGACGGTCAGCCCGCGGGTGCTGATGATCACCTGCATCGGCCGGCCCTACTTCTTCTTGGCCTGCAACCGCCGCTGGTGCGAGGGCAGGATGCCGAGTTCCTCGCGGTACTTGGCCACGGTCCGGCGCGCGATGTTCAGCCCCTGCCCGTGCAGCGCCTGGGCGATCTCCTGATCGGACAAGGGCTTCGCCGCGTCCTCGCCCGACACCATGTCGCGGATCGTCTTCTTCACGGCGACCGAGGAGACCATGGAGCCGTTGTCCGACGCGATCCCGCTGTGGAAGAAGAACTTGAGCTCGAACAGGCCCTGGGGCGTTTGCACGTATTTGTTGGTGGTCACGCGACTGATCGTCGACTCGTGCATGCTGATGTCGTCGCCCACGTCGCGCAGCGCCAGCGGCCGCAGGTGCGCGAGCCCCTTGTCCAGGAAGTCCCGCTGGAACTTGACGAGGCTCTGGGCCACCTTGCGCAGCGTGCGCTGGCGCTGCTCCACGCTCTTGATCAGCCAGACGGCCGAGCGCAGCTTCTGCTCCACGTACTGCTTGGCCTCATCCCCCGATCGGCGCAGGAGGGAGCGGTAGAGCGAGTTCACGCGCAGCCGCGGAATGCCCTCCTCGTTGAGGATCACCACATAGTCCTCACCGACCTTCTGGATCGTCACGTCGGGCACGACGTAGCGCGAGTCGTTGGCGCCGAACTTGCGGCCGGGCTTGGGCTCGAGCCCCTGGATCTCCTCCACCGACTCCATGATGCGGTCGAGCGGCAGCTTCATGGCGCGCGCGATCTCAGGGTAGCGGCGGCGCTCCAGGTCTTCGAAATGCCGCTCGAGGATCTCGATGGACACCGGGTCCTGCTCCGGCTCGGCGGTGAGCTGCAGCAGGAGGCACTCCTGCACGCTGCGCGCCGCGATGCCGGTGGGATCGAAGGTCTGGATCACCTTGAGGATCCGCTCCACCTCTTCCACGGTCGCGCCCATCCCCGTGGCGATCTCGCCGCACTCGGCCCGCAGGTAGCCATCGTCATCCAGGTTGCCGATGATGGCCTCGCCGATGCGGAGCGTCGCCGGATCGTCGGTGGCCAGGCGCAGCTGTTCCATGAGGTATTCGGTCAGGTTCGTATCCGTCCGCCCCAGGTTCTCGAAGGGCAGATCGTCGCGCTCCTCCATGGACACGGGGGTGCGCTCGTCGCCGTGGTCGTCGAAGAGCGCCTGCGGGATGTCGAACGGCAGCTCGTCGGCCCGCGCCTCGTCCACCGTCACCGATTCCTTCGAGGGTGGCTCCGGGGCCGGCGCCGGCGCCGCCGGCTCGGCCGTCTCCGCGGTCGTCGCGGCGGCGGGCGCCTCGGCCGTGTCGGTCGTCTCCACCGGTACTTCCTCCAGCAGCGGGTTCTCCTCGAGCTCCTTTCGGACCACCTGCTCCAGCTCCAGCGTGGAGAGCTGCAGGAGCTGGATCGCCTGCTGGAGGAGCGGCGTCATCACGACTCGTTGCGTCTGCCGGAGCGCCAGTTTCATGGGTCCGTCCTGCGCGGCCTAGAGCGAGAACTTCTCGCCGAGGTATGCCTCGCGCGCTTTGGGGTTGTTGGCGAGCTCGGCCGCTGTGCCCGACGCCAGGATGCGTCCATCATAGAGGATGTACGCGCGGTCGGTGATGGCCAGGGTCTCGCGAACGTTGTGGTCGGTGATGAGCACGCCGATGCCGCGGTCCTTCAATCGCGCGACGATCTCCTGGATGTCGCCGATGGCGATCGGGTCGATACCGGTGAACGGCTCGTCGAGGAGCAGGTAACGGGGATTCGTCACCAGCGCCCGCGTGATTTCCAGCCGCCGACGCTCGCCGCCCGACAGCGTGAAGGCCTTGTGGCGCGCCAGGGGGGTGAGGTCCAGCTCGTCCAGGAGCTCCCGGAGGCGCGCCATGCGCTCGGCGTGAGAGAGCTCGAGCGTCTCGAGGATCGCCAGCAGGTTCTCCTCCACGGTCAGCTTCCGGAACACCGAAGACTCCTGCGGCAGGTAGCCCATCCCGAGGCGACAGCGCTGGTACATCGGCAGGTCCGTGACCTCCTGTCCTTCCAGGAAGATCCGTCCCCCGTCGGGCCGCAGCAGCCCGACGATCATATAGAAGGATGTGGTCTTGCCCGCCCCGTTGGGCCCGAGCAGCCCGACGACCTCGCCGGGATGGATGTCCAGGCTCACGTGGTTGACCACCACGCGGCTGCGGAAGCGCTTGCGGAGCTTGTGAGCGATCAGGCCTTCCATGGCATCGGCATCAGCCGCACGGCGCCCCGGCCGCGGGCCGGGGCGCCGGCTTGGCCTGGTCCGGGCTCTTGGGATAGAAGATGCCCTTCACTCGGCCGCCCGGCCCCCCGTCCACCACGTTGCGATCCTCGGCCAGGAACATCGTGATGCGCTCGCCGGTGACCACGTTGTCCTCGCGCCAGACCCGCGCGTTGCCGATCAGCACCACGCGCTGCTCGTCGTCGTAGTACTCGGCGCGGCGGGCCGTTCCCATCCGGCAGTCGCGCGTGATGATCCGCACGTTGCCCGTGGCCACGCCGCGGACGACGCGGTCACCCTTGGCGTCCAGATACACCTCCATCCGGTCCGCGTACATCGTCGAGTTGTTCTGGGTGGCGACCACGTTCCCGGTGAAGATGTTGAGGCTTTCCTTCTGGAGATTCTCGAGATGGTCGGCCAGGACCTCGACGGGGGCATTCCGGTCACCGCCCGGCCGCGCGGAAGGATCCGCCGGGCTCCGCTTGGGCGCCGTCGCCTGGGCGGGCCGGGGCTTGGGCGCCTGCGCCTCCGCGCCCGCGCCAACCACCGGGGCAACCCAGAGAAGCGCGACGGCCAGCGCCAGCGCGCGTCTCACGACTTCTTCTCACCCGCGGCCTCAGCCCCGGCCGGCTTGCCCTTGGTAAACGTCGCCCGCACTCGGCCCTTGACCTCGGTCGTCTCCTGCTCGACGCGCGACTGGAATCCGGTCCCCCGCACGATGGTGCCAGATCGGTAGATCACGACCGGATCGTCGGTCCAGGCCCGCTGCTCGGCCGCCGTCCAGCGCAGGCGCTGGGTTTCGAGCCTGAGGCCGTCGCTCGAGGTCAACACGACGTTTCCGCGCAACTCGACGTCCTTGCTCTCGTCCACGAGGTCGCCCTCGTCCCCGGTGACCGTCCAGGTTCGTCCCGGCTGCTGCACCTGGACCACGACCTTCCGCATGACGGTTCGGCCCTGCTGCTGGAAGCTCTCGGCGATCTCGGCGTCGAGCTGCCAGCGCGAACCGCCGCGGGTCTGCTCCTGGAGGTGGACCTCCTTGATGCGGGAATCGGCGGTGGACTCGATCGGGGCCTGGATGGCGAGGCGCGTGCTCCGCGAGCGGTGTAGGAGCACGCCCAGGACGACGGCGAGAAACAGCACGACGCACGCGAGGATAGCGAAGGGGAGCTTACGCATATGCAATACCGGTGCCACGGTATCACAGGTAGCGGGACCGAGGCAAACTCCAAACGGCGGGAGCCTGCTAGAGGCCTGGTGGGGGCCAGGCCTTTCGCGCCTTGAGCAGCATTTCGACCGCATCCCGCACCGCACCGGCGCCGCCCCGCCGTCGCGACACCCACCCGGCAGCGCGCCGCACCTCGGGGGCGGCGTCGGCGGGAGCCAGCGAGAGCCCCGCGCGCTTCATGAGCGGCAGATCGGGGAGATCGTCGCCCATGACGGCGACCTCGGCCGCCTGGATCTTCAGGCGGCCCAGCAGCGCTTCCAGCGCGGCGAGCTTGTCCTCGACCCCCTGATGGACCTCGCTGACGCCCAGCTCACTCAGGCGGCGGGTGACGGCGGCCGAGGCGCGCCCGGAGATGACCGCGATAGCGAGCCCGGCCCGGCGAGCTGCCACCAAGGCCAAGCCGTCCTGGACGAAGAAGCGCTTGGTCTCGTCGCCGGCGGCGCTGTACTCCAAGCTGCCATCGGTGAGCACACCGTCGACATCGAGGACCAGCAGTCGAATGCGGGCGGCGCGGGCGGGCGGGGTCACACGATCTTGGCGCGGAGGATGTCGTGCAGGTGGATCACGCCCACCGGCCGGTCGGCTTCGTCGGTGATCACGAGGCTCGTGATGGGTCGGAGCTGACCCGCGATCGTGTGGGTCTCCATCATGTTCAGCGCCTTGGCGGCCAGCTCGTCGGCCCCGATGCGGCCCGGGTCGCGTGTCAGACAATCCCCGGCTCGGCGGTCCAGCAGCGAGCCGTGAGCCAGCTGCTGGCGGCGCAGATCGCCGTCGGTGATCACGCCGATCAGCCGGCCAGCCGCGTTGACCACCGTGGTCATGCCCAGCCGCTTCGCGCTCATCTCCTCGATGGCTTCCTTCATGCTCGCCTGCTCGGAGACCACCGGCAGTGCCTCGCCCGTGTGCATGAGATCGCGCACGCGGAACAGCGACTTCCAGCCGAGCGCCCCGCGCGGGTGCAACGCCGCGTAGTCCTCGGGCCTGAGCCCGCGCAGATCCAGCAGGGCCATGGCCAGGGCATCCCCCATGGCCAGCGCGGCCGTCGTGCTCGAGGTGGGCGCCAGGTTCATGGGGCAAGCTTCCTCGCGCACGCCGACGTCGAGGACGACGTCGGCCTGCTTCGCCAGCGTCGAGCCCGGCGTGCCGGTCAGGAGAACGAGCGGGATGCCGAGCCCCTTGATGGTCGGCAGCACCGCGAGCACCTCGTCCGTCTCCCCGGAGTTGGACAATGCGAGGACGACATCGCCGCTGGCGACCATGCCGATGTCGCCGTGGACGCCCTCCGCCGGATGGAGGAAGTAGGCGGGCGTCCCGGTGCTCGCCAGCGTTGCGGCGATCTTTCGCCCGATCAGGCCCGACTTTCCGATGCCGGTGACGATGACGCGGCCGGTGCATTTCTGGAGCAAGGCCACGGCGGCGACGAAGCGCCCGTCGAGCCGCGGGCAGAGACCCAGGATGCTCTCCGCCTCGAGCCTCAGCACCCGCTCCGCCAGGGCGAGGATGCGCTCGGCGTCCATCAGGCGCCCTGCAGCCCCGCGCTGATGGCGGCGATCTCCTCCAGAAGCCGCGGCAGATCGTCGAGGCGGAGCATGTTGGGGCCGTCGGAGAGCGGTCGGCCGTCGGGCATCGTCCGGTCGGGATCCTCGTGGATCTCCATGAACAGCCCGTCCACTCCCACGGCGACGGCGGCCCGCGCCAGCGCTTGGACGTGCTGGCGCTCGCCGCCCGAGCGGTCCCCCGCCCCGCCGGGAAGCTGGACGGAATGGGTCGCGTCGAAGATGACCGGATAGCCGAGCGCGCGCATGATGGGCAGGCCGCGGAAATCCACGACCAGGTTATTGTAGCCGAAGCTGGTACCGCGCTCGGTGAGCAGAATCGCGTCGCTGCCCGCCGAGCGGATCTTCTCGACCACGTTGGCCATGTCCCGCGGGGCCAGGAACTGGCCCTTCTTGACGTTCACCGGCCGGCCGGACCTGGCGCAGGCGACGAGCAGATCGGTCTGCCGGCAGAGGAAGGCCGGCACCTGGAGGACGTCGAGCACCTCGGCGGCCGGCCCGACCTCGGACACATCGTGGACGTCGGACAGGACCGGCAATCCCGTCGCGTCCTTCACGCGCCGGAGGATCCGCAGTCCCTCGGTCAGGCCGGGCCCACGGTAGGAATTGATCGACGAGCGGTTGGCTTTGTCGTAGGACGACTTGTAGATGAAGGGGATGCGCGCGTCATCGGTGACGCGCTTGAGCCGCTCCGCCATCATCAGCGCGTGCTTCTCGTTCTCGATCGCGCACGGCCCGCCGATGAGAGTCAGGGGCGCACCGGCGCCGACGGTCAGGCCAGCGATCCGGACGGCGCGCGTCGTCATCGGTGGCGCCTCACGCGGCTCCCTGATGATCGAGCGCGGCCTTGATGAACGCGGCGAAGAGCGGATGAGGCTCCCAGGGCCGGGACTTGAACTCGGGGTGGAACTGGCCGGCCACGAACCACGGGTGGCCGGGCAATTCGATGATCTCCACGAGCTGCTTCTCGGGCCAGATGCCCGAGACGCGCAGGCCCCGATCGTTGAGCGCGGGCAGATAGTCGTTGTTGACCTCGTAGCGGTGCCGGTGGCGTTCCTGCGTCATCCCCTGCCCGTAGGCCTTGGAGGCCGCGCTCCCCGCGGTCAGCAGCACGGGGTATAGGCCCAGCCGCATCGTCCCGCCCTTGGCGGTGATGCTCCGCTGCTCGGGCAGGAGATCGATGACGTTGTGAGCCGCCTTGGGATTGAACTCCGTGGAGTTCGCCCCCTCGAGCCCGCACACGTGGCGCGCAAACTCGATCACGGCGCACTGCATGCCGAGGCAGATACCGAAGTAGGGCACGCCCTGCTCCCGCGCGTAGCGGATGGCCTGGATCTTCCCTTCGATCCCGCGGTCGCCGAAGCCTCCCGGCACGAGAATCCCGTCGAGACCGGCGACATGCCCCGAGAGCCCCTCGCGCTCGATGCGCTCGGCATCCACCCACACGACCTCGACCCCAGCTTCGTGGGCGATGCCGCCGTGGGCCAGCGCCTCGTAGAGGCTCTTGTACGAATCCTTGATCTCGATGTACTTGCCCACCACGCCGATCCTGCAGCGCCGGCGCGGGGCCTTGACCCGGCGGACGATCTCTTCCCAGCGACTGAGGTCGGCCGGCCGCTGGGGCAGGCCCAGCAGCTTGCAGATGCTCTCGTCGAGGCCCTGGTCGTGGAAGGCCAGCGGAACCTCGTAGATCGTGTCCACGTCGCGCGCGGCGATCACCGCCTCCTCCTCGACGTCGCAGAAGAGCGCGATCTTGGACTTGATGGCGGGCGTCAGCGGGTGGTCCTTGGCCGTGCGGCACAGAAGCACGTCGGGCTGGATCCCGATGGCGCGCAGCTCCTTGACGGAGTGCTGGGTGGCCTTGGTCTTGAGCTCCTGGGCCGCCTGGATGAAGGGCACCAGGGTCAGATGGACATAGATGACGTTGTCCTTGCCCACGTCCTTTTTGAACTGCCGGACCGCCTCCAGGAACGGCAGCCCCTCGATGTCGCCGACCGTGCCGCCGATCTCCACGATCACGACGTCCACGCCGGCCGCCACCTTGCGGACGCACGCCTTGATCTGATCCGTGATGTGCGGGATCACCTGGACCGTGCGGCCGAGGTAGTCGCCGCGCCGCTCCTTTTCGATGACGGTCCCGTAGACTTTGCCGGTCGTGATGTTGTTGTCCCGGGTCATGCGGGCCGACGTGAACCGCTCGTAATGCCCCAGGTCGAGATCGGTCTCGCCCCCATCGTCGGTGACGTAGACCTCCCCATGCTGGTAGGGGCTCATCGTCCCGGCGTCCACATTGATGTAGGGGTCCATCTTCTGGAGCGTGACGCGGAAGCCGCGCGCCTCCAGCAGCGATCCGATGGAGGCGGCGGCCAGCCCCTTGCCGAGCGAGGACACCACTCCTCCGGTCACGAAGATGAATTTCGTGCTCACCTCACGCCTCCTTTCTCAAGAGGTATTCTTTCACGAACTGCCGCTCCTGGGCGACGGTCACGAGCCTGCCGTCCAGCCGCTCCCGGCGCAGGGCGGCGAGGCACCGGCCGATCCCAGGACCGCGGGGCACCCCCAGCGCGAGGAGGTCCTCTCCCGTGAGGACCGGTCGCACCGCCCGCCCCTCGCCCAGGAACCATTCCACCCGGTGCCGGATCGACGCCCCACCGACCATCCAGGCTGCGGCGAGGACGGTCACGGGCTTGCCCCTGAGGATGTCGGCGAGGAGGCTCGGCCGGTGCGCTCGCGCGAGGCCGCGGGCGAGCGGCTCCGCCGCGAGCCCGGCCCACAGGCGATCGAAGGCCTCGCCCCTCACGGCGAGGCGATCGAGCACGGCCGCCTTCGTCCGAGGTCGCTGGTCGAAGAGGAGGGCCACGAGGTAAATCTCACCCGGGTCGACGCCGATGCCGCCCGATCGCGCCCAGGCCACGAACCGGCTGGCTGCCGCCAAGCGCCGGAGCGAGATGGGCATGAACCAATAGTTGTGATTCCAGAGCCTTAGGGCCCCCCATCGGAGGAGAAGCTTGAAGGCCTTCGCCGCCACCGGCTCTCCGGCCAGCAGCTCGAGCTCGGCGCCGAGCCGGTCGCCCGAGAGGGCTGGGTATCGGCCGACCTTGAGCGCGAGGCTGAGCGCCCGAAGAGTCTCCGCGTGGATCCCGAACCCCAGCCTCGCCGCGTACCGGGCCGCCCGAAAGATGCGCGTGGGATCTTCCACGAAGGAGAGCGGGTGGAGCACCCTCAGCCGCCTGGACCGGAGGTCCTGCTGGCCGCCCAGCGGATCGACGAGCCGGCCGAATCCCGAAGGCGCGAGGCTGATTGCCAGGGCGTTGACGGAGAAATCGCGGCGGCGCAAGTCCTCGACGAGCGGCGCCGGGGAAACGAGCGGCAGCGCGCCGGGGGCCTCGTACCGCTCGCGCCGCGCCGAAGCCACGTCCACCCGTCCGAGTGACGCGCCGGCGGACTCGCCGCCAGCCGCGCCTAGGGCCCCTTCGATCGACGCCGTCCCGAATTCGGAATGAACGGCTAGATGGCCACCGACCTCCTCGGCGAGTCGCCGGGCGAAGGCGATCCCGTCTCCCTCGACGACGAGATCCAGATCCGGACCGGCACCCCCGATCCCGTCACGGCGGAGCAGGTCGCGGACGAACCCGCCCACGGCGAAGACGGGCACACCCATGCCTTCCCCCACCTTGCCGGCGACGCGCAGCAGCCAGACCCGCCCCTCAGCGGAGCGATCCCCCGTCCGCTCGAGCCGCCCCGCCACCGAGAGGGAGGCCGGGAGCATCTCCACCCGCTCGCCATCGACCACGCCGAGCACCCGTCGGCCGCCGCGCACGAGCACCAGCGGCGCGCCACGCTCGAGCAGCCGCCGCACTTCGATCTCGCTCGCCCGCGGGCCGACGACGGGCAGGCCGGCCCAGGCGATATCGGCAGCGCGCAGGCCACCCAATCCCCAGCCGGCCGCGCGCGCCAGCTCACGCCGTCTCACCGCCGCCCGGGGGCCGGTGACGAACACTTGGGCGTCAGCCCCGCGCGCCAGCACACGCGCGATCGTGGAGCGCGGCGGACAGAGCACGAGCCGCTTGTCCATCAGCGCCACGGCGCCGACCTCGACCTGCGGATACACCGCCCGCGCCTTGGCCATGCTAGCTGGCCTTTCGCCGCGCCTGAGCGCGCGGGTGGAAGCGGCGATACATGTCGCGGACCACGCGCGAGGGCAGGTGCGTGTAGATCTGCGTCGTCGAGATGTCGGCGTGGCCCAGCATGGCCTGGACGGATCTCAGGTCCGCGCCGCGCTCGAGCAGGTGGCTCGCGAAGGAGTGGCGGAGCATGTGCGGGGACACCGCGGCCCGCAGCCCGGCGCGGCGCGCGCCCTTCTTGAGGATGCCCCAGAGGGCCTGCCGCGACAGCGCCCGCCCGTAGCGGTTGAGAAACAGGGTACCGGGATCGGCGCGCTTGACGAAGGCCGGCCGGATGGTCTTGAGGTAGAGCCGCACCCACTGCAGGGCCTGGGCCCCCACAGGCACCAGGCGCTGGCGATCACCCTTCCCCGTCGCCATCACGTAGCCGGCGGACAGGTTCACGTCTTCGATGCGAAGCCCGAGCGCTTCGGAGGCGCGCAACCCCGAGGCGTAGAGCAGCTCCATCAGGGCCCGGTCCCGCAAGCCGTCGGGCCGCGTCGTGTCGGGCGACTCGATCAGCGCCGCGACATCGGGCATCGACAGGGTCCGCGGCAGCCGGCGCGGCGGCCGCGGGCTGTCCAGGTGTTCCGTGGGATCGCGCGCGACGGCGCCCGTGTCCAGGAGGAAGCGGTACAGCCCGCGAACGGCCGAGAGGTTTCGAGCCACGCTCCGCCCGCCGAGACCGCGGCGCCTGAGCCACGCGAGATAGCGCGTGAGCTCGGGCACGCCCGCCTGCGCGACCGTGCGGCCCTCCTTCTGGAGAAAGCCACGGAAGGCGCGGAGGTCGCGGCCGTAGGCCATGAGGGTGTTCCGGGAGGCCCCCCGCTCCGTCCGGAGGGCCCCGAGAAACTCCGCGACCGGATCCATTACGCCAGGCAGGGCGGGCGACGTCTGACGCGAGAAACGACGACGCCCCGGCGGCGGCCATTCCGTCCAACATCGGCCATCACCGGGGCGTTCCCATCCAACCCCACGAGCATGGACAAGTCTATCATCCGCTCCCGCCGGAAGGCAAGGTCTGGCCCCGGCGTCTGAGCATCCCCAGCAACGAGCGCAGCTCGGGGGCGCGCAGGAGCGCCGCCGCGAC
>DASSSH010000082.1:0-14366 GCA_035708525.1 Candidatus Methylomirabilota bacterium | reverse complement strand
TGCCGGAACAGTGCGGGCGCTAGGGGAATGCCGTGCCGCCGCCGGAGGGCTTCGGTCTCCGCCTCGGGCTCGCCGGCCGTGTAGACGCGCTCCTGGCCGTCCGCGCGAGGCGTGGCATTGAGCGCTCCCAACATGTCGTCCATCGCCGCCAGGAACTCGTCCAGCGGGCGGAAGCGCTTGATGTCGATGGCGGCGAAGCAGTGGCCGGTGTTGGAATGGCGTTTCTCGCGCAGTCCGGCCCGGTCGAGGAGGTTGCCGTACACCGCGCCTGACAACACGCCCGAGACAATGTCGACGAGGACGCCCAAGCCGTAGCCCTTGTGGCCGCCGAGCTCCCGGCTGCCGCCGAGCGGCGAGAGCAGTCGGGAGGCCAGGACCGCCTTGGCGTCGGTCGTCGGCGCTCCAGCCTCATCGAGCCCCCAGCCATGCGGGATCGGTTTGTTCCACCGCGAGGCGATGGTGAGCTTGCCCACCGCGA
Source organism: Candidatus Methylomirabilota bacterium (assembly GCA_035708525.1). GTDB lineage: Bacteria > Methylomirabilota > Methylomirabilia > Rokubacteriales > CSP1-6 > DASSSH01. The sequence goes on along the minus strand of DASSSH010000082.1, from coordinate 13,888 downwards.
CGGTCGACGTCGCCATGTCGAGCACGAAGGGCGCGTGACTGCCCGCCGGGGCCGCCAGGCTCAGCGGGTTGGTTCCCATCATCGGCTTCTTGCCGAAGGTTGGCACCATGGCGACGAAGGGCGAATTCGTAAACGCCAGGCCGATCATGCCGTGTTCCAGGGCCATCATCGAATAGTTCGCGCAAGCACCGAAGTGGTTCGAGTTGCGCACCGCCACGATCCCGACCCCGTAGCGGGTCGCCTTCGTGATGGCCAGCTCCATGGCCATGGCGGATGCCGGATGTCCCAGGCCCCGCTGGCCATCCACCAGCGCGGTGGCCGACTCGTCGCGGACCACGACGGGCTCGGCCCACGGCTGGACGAACCCGGCGCGGGTCCACTCCACGTACTTGGGCAGCATGCCGATCCCGTGGGAATCGACACCACGCAGGTCCGTGCGCACCATGAGATCGGCGGTGAGGGCGGCGTTCCGCGGTGACATCTTGAGCGCCATGAGCACCGACACCAGGAACTCGGTGAGGCGCGGCGCGGTGACCACGACAGGTTCTTCAGCCATTGGCACGAGCCTTTCAGGGTAAGCCGGTGATCTTGATGCCGGAGTTCTTCAGCTTGTAGCGGCGGTTGATGGTCGCCAGCACCGCGGTGATACCCTCGAGCGGCCCGGCGTTGCTCAGCGGCCCCACGTCCACGGCGCGGAGCCCCAGCGAGGCGCCCAGATCGGAGACGAGCTTCTTTGCCTCGGCGTCGCCCCCGCAGAGCAGCAGGTCGCAGTCGATCGGCTGATCGCCGGCCGCCAGCTCATGGGCTGCGATGTGGTGGAAGGCCGCCACGACGCGGGCCTCGGGGCCGAGCAGCGCCTGCGCCTGCTCGGCGGAGGAGCCTTGGGGCGGCGGAGTGAACAGTCGTCCGCTTCCGAAGGTCAACGGGACCACGGTGCTGACCACCACCTTGCCTCGGCACGCGTCCTTGAGCTCGGGAAGCGTCGCCTCGAGCCCGTTCGCCGGAACCGCGAGGGCCACCAGGTCGGCGGCCGACGCCGCGTCCCGATTGGCCATCCCGCTCACGCGCGCCCGGGGTGCCGCGGCGGCAAGCTCGGCAGCCTTGCCGCGGGCTCGCTCGGGGTCCCGCGAGCCGATGATGACCTCGTGACCAGCCGCGGCCCAGCGCAGTCCGAGCCCCGAGCCCTCTTTGCCCGTCCCTCCGATGATGCCGATGCGCATACGATCCTTTCTCTCCGTCGCGCCCCTAGCGAAACAGGTCCCGCGAAGGATCCCGGAGCAGCTCGCGGCTGCTGCCGTCCCCCGCTTCCCATTCCAGGCCGCGGATGATCGCTACGGGAATCCGGTCCAGCTTGCCCATGACGGGCTCCGCAGCCGCCGCCAGCTCGTCGGCCAGCGCCAGGATGGTGGCCTGCAGGACGTGGCCGGCCGGATCACGCTCGCCCAGATAGCTCTTCAAGGGTCGGAGGCCGGCCACGCCCACGGCGACATTGGTGAGTCCTTCGCGCCACGGCCGTCCGAAGGTGTCGGCGATGATGATCGCCAGTTCGAGGCGCGTGAGCGCCACCAGCCGTTCGCGTAGCGCGCGCGCCGAGCGATCGGCGTCCTCGGGCAGCAGACAGGCCGTGTCGGCGTCCACGTTGGACTGGTCCACGCCGGCATTGGCGCACACCCAGCCGTGACGGGTCTCGACGATCAGGACGCCCTTGTCCTGCCGCACCACGCGCCGAGTCTCCGAGAGAATCACCTCGACCAACCGGGGATCGCGGCCTATCTCGGCGGCGACGGCGCGCGCCCGGGCCGAAGGTGTCACGGCGGACAGGCGCACCACGCGTCCCTCGGCCTTGGAGACCACCTTTTGGCTGATCACGAGCATATCCCGGGGCCCGACCGGCGTGCCTTGGCGCGCGGCCGCCTCGGCGATGAGCCGTCCCAGGTCGTCGCCGCGGGCGATCTCCGGCAGCCCCTCGATCCCGATGACCTCGTAGCGCGGTGGCACGGTCAGGAGCGTCGCGCGAGGCGGCCGGGAATGTCCCAGGTCCGCAGCAGCGTTGCGCTCCGGGCGCGACTTCCGCTCTCGATGAGCAGCCGCAAATCGTCGGGCGAATCGATGTCGAGGCCGAGCCCCGCCAGCCGCAACACCACGGGAGTAAGGCCGCGCTCGCGCGCCGCCTCGAGGTGGTTGCCGAAGGACGGCTCGCCGAACTTGAGCGGCATGAGGTCTGGAGGCGCCAGCAGCGCGGCGTTGGTACCGAAGCCCGAGAGCGACGGCACGAAGGCGACGCCGCGTGCGTTCCCCAGTCCGGCGCGGAGCGCCGAGATCTCCTCGGGGGTCACGCACGGCACGTCGCCCGGGATGGTGAGAAAGCCATCGAGTCTCCGCTCCTGCGACGATCGCTGGGCGAAGGCCACGGCCTCGGTGTGGCCCCGGTTGGCGCTCTCCACCAGGCATCCAACGCCTCGGCCTCGCGCCACCTCCATGACCTCGGGGTCGGCTGTGACCACGGCGACCGATCCGGGCAGCGCCGCCACGAGCGCCTCGAGCACATCCTCCAGCATGGCCTGGGCGAGCTCACGCCGCTCTGGCGGCGACAGGAACGGGATGAGCCGCTGCTTGGCGTTGGCCAGATCCTTGACGGGCACGGCTGCCAGGAGCTTCATGACAGCACCGCCAGGACGTGGCGGGCGAGCGCGATCTCATCGTCGCGCGTCGCCATCAAGGTCGGTGCCGTGACGGGCGAGACGCCGAGCCGCAGGACGTCGGGGATCTCGTGTCGGTCCCGCTCGTCGAAGACGAGGACGTCGAGCCATGGCGCGTAGGCGCGCGCGATGCCCGCGGCCGAGACGGGCAGGCCGCGCGCCGCCATGAGCCGGCCGGCCGGCCCGGAGACCGCGTCGCCGCCCACGATGGGGCTGACGGCGATGGCGGTGGCCGCGCTGCGGGCGAGCGCGTCGGCGATCCCCGGCACGGCGAGGATCGGCCCGATGGACGTCACGGGGTTCGACGGGCAGACGATCACGCCGCGGGCGGCCGTGATCGCCTCGACCACGCCGGGAGCCGGCCGCGCGCCAGGGCTGCCAGCGTATTCGACGTCGAGCACCTCGATCTGCGCCTTTTCCCGCACGAAGTATTCCTGAAATCCCAGCCAGCCGTCCGGCCCGAGGAGGCGGGTTCGCACCGGCTGGTCCGACATGGGCAGCACGCGCGGCCTCACGCCCAGGGCTCCAGCCAGAGCGGCAGTGGCTTGGCTCAGGGTCCGGCCCTCGCGAAGCAGCCGCGTACGGTGAAGATGCGTGGCGAGGTCGCGATCACCCAGATTGAACCACGTTGGCTCGCCGAAGCGCGCCATCTGACCGAGAGCGCCGAAGGTCTCGTCCGCCAGCCCCCAGCCGCGGGCCGAGTCGATGATGCCCGCCAGCGTGTAACAGACGGTGTCGAGGTCAGGGGAGACGTGCAGGCCCCACCACTCGGTATCGTCGCCGGTATTGACCACGATGGTGAGCACCCCGGGGTCCACCAGGCGGGTGAGGCCGCGGAGAAACTTGGCGGCCCCGGTGCCGCCCGCCAGCGCGACGAGTGTCATTCAGCTCGCCTTACTGTCGAAGAGCTCAGTTTGCGGTTTGGCCTCTTCCGCGCAAACACTCATCTTTCATCTTGCCTTAATGCCACTTTGTTCAGTTGGCGGCCGGGCTCCTTCGCGCAAGCGCTCATCCATCTTGCTTGAACGTCAAACCATCCAGTCGTGCGATTGGGCTCCTTCGCCCAAGGGCTCATCCGAACTGCCTCGCCTGAACGTCACGAGTTATTGCGATCCCGCTGTGTGGCGCGGACCGCCCCGCCCCGCCGTACTCCAGAGGGCGGTGCCCCCGCGCCAGCCGAACAGGCCCAACCCGGGCCGGCCGCGCAGCGCCCCGGGCAGCTCGGCTTCAGGCACCGGAATGAATCCGGTGCGCACCCAGAGGTGATCGAGCCCCTGGGGGCGCGCGAAGACCGTCGTGAGCGCGGCACCCTGAGCGTGAGCCAGGGCGTCGGTCAAGAGGCGCTCGGCCGCGTCGAGCACCTCATCCGGCGAAGTAGCTGGAGGGGCGACCAGGATCGGTCCGTGCAGGAGAGCAGCCGGGCCCGAGCGTTCGGCCAGCAGTGCGCCCACGAGCCGGGAGCCGTTCCAAGCGCCCCAACCCGCGTCCAGGCCATCCCCAGGGGGCGCCCAGGCACCGGCGAAACTGAAGAGTTCGAGCGCCTCGCTCCACGGCGGAGACAGCGGGCGAAACGCGAGCTCCGCCGCCCAGGTGCTACTTCTTGCCAAGCACGGCGTCCTTGAGCGATTTCGCGAGCCGGAATTTCACCACGCGCTTCGCTGGAATCTTGATGGGCTCGCCGGTCTGGGGATTGCGACCCATCCGGGCCTTGCGGTTCGCGAGCACCAGCCGGCCGAAGTTAGGGACCACGAAGACGTTCTTCGCCTCTTTCATGGCCAGGGCGAGCAGCTGGTCCATCACGTCGGTCACCTGCTTCTTCGACAGGCTGGTCTTTTGCGCGAGGTGCGCGATGATGGCGGACTTGGTCATCGATTTGGCCATCTGATGCCCTCCGTTGTGAGGTTGAAAGTGAATGGCAGAGCCGTCACGGATCGTCGCGGGTGCCGCGAAACCAGGGCCGTATTCTACTCGACCGCCGTGGCCTCCTCAACAACAACGTTGCGCTGCGTGTGTCGCGCTGGTCAACCCTGCGAGGTGCGCACTGGGTGAGGGAACCGGAATTTCCCCGACGTGGCGAGCAGTCGGTACGAGCCGAAGCGCGCCTCGGCGTCGTCCACGTGGTCCAGCGGCGAGTCCTCCTCGTCCGCCTCGGTCTCGTACGTCTTGATCAATTCGTAGACGGTATTCCGCTGAGCGGGAACACGTCCCGCCTCCCGGATCAGACGGCGAAGCTCGCGCGGCGGCACGAGCTGGCCGTATCCGGCTCCGGCCGATGTCGAGATGGACTCGTTGATCAGGGTTCCCCCCATGTCGTTGGCGCCGGCCGTCAACAGGTACTGCGCCAGCTTGGGTCCTTCCTTGACCCAGGAGCATTGGATGTTGCGGAACGTGGGACCGAGGAAGAGGCGCGCGATGACATGCATCTTCACGACCTCGAGGCCGGTGGCGCCGGCTCGGACGCCGGGGACGAGGCCGCGCCGGTACATCGGCGCCTCCTGGTGGATGAGGGACAACGGGACGAACTCGGTGAAACCACCCGTGGCTTTCTGGATGTCGCGCAGGAGGCCCATATGGCGGATCCAGTGCTCGGGGCGCTCGACGTGGCCGTACATGATTGTGGAGGTCGTGCGGATGCCTTGGGCATGGGCCGCGGTGATCACCTCGACCCATTGGGCGACGGTGATGCGCCCCCGCGCGATGACATCGCGAATCTCCTGATCCAGGATTTCGGCCGAGGTGCCTGGCAGGGTGCCGAGCCCCGCGCGCTTCAGCTCGGCCAGGTACTGCGGAATCGCCAGGCCCGAGCGCGTCGACCCGTACAGGATCTCCTCTGGCGAGAAGGCGTGCAGATGCATCTCGGGGACGGCGGCCTTGATGGCGCGGCATAGATCGACGTAGTAGGCGCCGTCGAGCTTCGGCGGCAGGCCAGCCTGGATGCAGACTTCCGTCGCGCCCATTTCCCAGGCCTCGATGGCGCGGCGGACCACCTCGTCCATGGGAAGGAAGTAGCCTTCCTCCTCGCGGTGATCACGGCTGAACGCGCAGAACGTGCAGTGCTTGATGCAGACGTTGGTGAAGTTGATGTTGCGGTTCACCACGTAGGTGGCGATGTCGCCGGCCTGACGTCGCCGCATCTCATCGGCGGCCAGGGTCAGCGCCTGGAGGTCCCGGCCGGCCACGGCAGTGAGACGGATCCCGTCCTCGACGGACAGCTCGCCGCCGTCCAGCACATGGCCCAGGGTCCGCCGCACCTGGCGGTCGGCCCAGTCGAGGTTGATGGGCCGAGGGGGCTCGGTCGGCATCACCACGACCTCCACCGTTCCAGCTCGGCCTTCACGAGACCGTCGCCGTCGACGAGGGCAGAGAGACGCGGGCGTAGCCGCTCGTCCACGAACTCGGGCCGGCTCGCGTACGCGGGATAGATCGCCAGGCGCTCGCGCAGCTCGTGCCCGGCGGCCTCGGTGCGCCGCCGCAACTCGGGCAACATGGGCCAGGGCCGCTCGGGATTGATGTGGTCCGGGGTGATCGGCGAGATGCCACCCCAATCGTTGAGCCCGGCCGCCGGCAGCCGGTCGTACCCCTCGGCCGTGAGGTTCGGCGGCGCCTGGATGTTCATCGAGGGACCGAGCAGCAGGCGGGCCACCGCCACGGTCCGCAGCAGGTCCTCGGGTCCGGGCTCGGGCCAGTCGCGCATCGGGATCGCGGGCTTTGTCCGGAAGTTCTGGACGATGATCTCCTGGATGTGACCGAACTGCTCGTGCAGGTGTCGGATCGCGAGGAGCGAGTCGATCCGCTCCCGGTGGCTCTCGCCGATGCCGATCAGGATGCCGGTGGTGAAGGGGATGCCGAGCTTGCCCGCCAGCGCGATCGTCCTGAGGCGGCGGGCCGGGACCTTGTCGGGCGCCCGATCGTGAGCAGCGCCGGGAGCTCGGAGGCGGTCCGACACGCTCTCGAGCATGAGGCCCATGCTCACGCTCACCTCGCGCAGCGCCGCGAGGTCGCGCTCGGACATGAGCCCGGGATTCGCGTGGGGCAGCAGCGACGTCTCGCGCAGGACGAGGTCGCTGACGGCCCTCAGGTACTCGAGCGTGGTCCGGTGACCCATTCGGCGGAGAAAGGCCCGGTGCTCGGCGAAGCGTGCCTCGGGCTTGTCACCCAGGGAAAACAGCGCCTCTTTGGCGCCGAGTCGCTCGCCCGCCTTGGCCAGCGCCAGCACCTGCTCCGGCGTCATCGTGAGCGCACCCGGCTCACCGGGGTCCTTCCGGAACGTGCAGTAGCCGCAGTAGTCGCGGCAAAGCGTGGTGAGCGGCACGAAGACCTTGGCCGAAAACGTGATGCGCCGGCCGTGCCCTCGATCCCTCACGGCGGCCGCGGCGGCCAGGAGATCCGGCAACCGCTCGGCGGGCGTGCCGAGCAGGGCAGTCGCCTCGTCCGGGTCGGGCGTGCGCCCGTCCCGGACCCGGTCGAACGCGCGCTCGCGCGCGACTAGTTCGAGAAGCGCCATTCCTGCACCCGGGCCGGGACGACCTTGATCATGACGCCACCGTCGCGGCTGAGGCCGAGTTCGCGGTACTGAGGATACTTGGCCAGCAGGAGGTCGGCGGCGCGCGAGAATTCGGGGCCGCCCGTGAGCACTTCGGCGTCTCCCTGAATGAGGACGTGACGAAGCCGGGTCCAATCCTCTTCGTAGTGGTTGATCACGACGGAGACCTGGGCGTTCTCCCGGATGTTGCGGATCCGCTGGAGGCGCTCCGGCGCCCTCGATTTGGGCTTGGCGTCCACCGCCGAGAAGAGGGCGGTACCGTCGAAGGCGTAGCAGATGGGCACGACGAGCGGCTGGCCCGAGGCATCCGCGGTGCCCAGATGCCCGACCCGCCCGGCGGAGATGAAGCCGGCGACAGAAGCTGGAATGGAGGACATCGGGAGATTACTTCGGAGCGCGAAGGGTCTTGGGCCTGACGTCTTCGGCGAAGCGCTCCATGAGACCGAGCGCGCCGCGGAGGTCCGGGGGCGTCAGGTCGAAGACGAAATGGGTGACCCCGAGCGCTTGGTAACTTCTGATGTCCTGGATCACTTCGGCGGCGGTGCCGCGGAAGAGAGCCCGGTCGCCCCCACTCGGCTTGGCGCGCTTGCCGGCGAGCTCGAGCGGGACACGGAAGCTCAGCGTGATGCTCTTGGGATCCCGTCCGGCCTTCCGCGCCCAGCCGTGCACGATCGCGGCCTTCTCGGCGTATTCGGCCGGGTAGAGCATGGCGGGCGCGCGCATCCCGATCGGGTGCCAGCCGTCCGCAAGCTCACCGGCGCGCCGGAGGGCGGCGTCGGTGTGCCCTCCCGTCCATACGGGGATGCCGTGCTTCTGGCGCGGCTTGGGCAAGGCACTGACCGAGGGCAGCCGATAGTAGTTCCCGCGGAACTCGACGGGCTCCTGGGTCCAGCACGCGCGCATGAGGCGCAGGTACTCGTCGGTCACCTTGCCCCGCTCCCCGTAGGACGGCGCATTGAGCACCTCGAACTCCTCCTTGAGCCAGCCGACGCCGGCTCCGAGGATGACACGACCGCCGGACATCACATCCAGCGTGGCCAACATCTTCGCCGTGACGAGCGGATTGCGGTAGGGAACGACCAACACGCTGGTTCCCAAGTGGATGCGCGATGTCGCCCCGGCCAGGAAGCCCATGAGCGCGAGCGGCTCGAGATAGCCGTTGGTCCAGTCGCTCGCGAACTTTCCCGTCGGTGAGTACGGGTAGGGTGAGCTGTAGGTCGTCGGGATCACGACGTGATCGGTCACGAAGAGCGAGGAGAAGCGAAGCGACTCGGCCTTCTTCGCGAGCTTGAGGAGCGTCTCCGGGGTGGCGAGCGGACCGCGCCCCGGAAGCGAGAACCCGAAGTGCATGGGTCGCATATTCCCCCCCGCGCGATTGCCTGTCAAGGCCGCGGGTGCTAGTCTCGGGCGACGTGAGCGCGCGCAGCGATCGCCAGCGAATGGTCGGCGCGCTGGCTGGGACGCTGCTGATCGCGAGTGCGCTCGCGGGCCCGACCTCGGGTGCCGAGCACGGGCCGTCCGGAGACGGCGTCCGGCGCGGCGACATCCAAGGCTCGCTTCGGTCGGGCGGCCTCAGACGGACCTACCTCCTTCACGTCCCGCCACGCTACCAGCCGAGTTCCGGCTGGCCACTCGTCCTTGCTCTGCACGGAGGCGGCGCCCAGGGGGGCAGCATGCCCCGGCTCACCGGCCTGTCACGGCTCGGTGATCGTCACGGTTTCCTCGTCGTCTATCCCGATGGGATCGAGCGGAGCTGGAACGATGGGCGGGACGATCCCGAGGTTCCAGCCCAGCGGCTGCGTGTGGACGACGTGAGCTTCCTCACCGAGCTCGTCGACGACCTGTCGCGCCGGTACCGGACCGACGCCGCACGCGTGTACGCAACCGGGATCTCCAACGGTGGGTTCATGTCCCAGCGGCTCGGATGCGAAGCGGCGGCGCGCGTGACCGCCATCGCCCCCGTCGTGGCGACCATCGGGATCGAGCTGGCGGCGCGGTGCAGGCCTGCCCGCCCCGTGCCGGTGCTCATGGTCAACGGCGCCAACGACCCCCTGGTCCCCTTTCACGGGGGTCAGATCCGCGTCTTTGGGCGCCTCAGGCCTGGGAAGGTCGCTTCCGTGGCCGATACCGTGGCCCTCTGGGCCGGCCACGACGGCTGCACCGGGGCCCCGGAGGTCACGCAGGAGCCTGACCGCGATCCCTCCGACGGGGTGCGGGTGAGACGGGAGGCGCTGACGAGGTGCCGGGGGGGCAGCGAGGTCATCCTTTACGTGATGGAGGGTGGGGGGCACGTCTGGCCGGGTGGCCCCCAGTACCTGCCGATCCGAATCATAGGCCGGACGACCCGGGACATCGACAGCGAGGCGATTTGGGCCTTCTTCTCCCGACACCGGCTCCCCTAGAGACCCGGTGTCAGCATGGTGACACTTCCCGGAAAGCTATGCTAGGGTGGTGATTACCATGCCTTGCCGAGTGAAGTCGTGAAGCCTCGCATTCTAGTCGTCGACGACCAGGCGATCATCGCCGACAACCTTCGCATGACCCTTGAAGCCCAGGGCTACGAGGTCGACACGGCCGCGAACACCGTCGGGGCGATGGTCAAGATGGACGAGCGGGAGTTCTCCCTGGCCCTGGTCGACCTGGTCCTCCCCGACGGCGACGGCCTGCACCTGCTCAGGCTCCTCAAGAGCAAGGCGCCTTCCATCGAGGTCATCATCATGACGGGCCACTCGTCGATCTCGAAGGCCGTCGAGGCGACCAAGCAGGGGGCCTTCTACTTCGTGGCCAAGCCGTTCGATTCCGAGGAGATGCTGATGCTCGTCGCCAAGGCGCTCGAGCGGCAGCGGCTGCTCGCCGAGACCTCCGACCTGCGTCGCAAGCTGGCGGAGCAATCGACTTACGGCGAGATGCTGGGCTCCTCGCCCGCGATGAAGCGGGTCTTCGAGCTGCTCGACTCCGTCGCCGTCTCGGATGCCAACGTGCTCATCATCGGCGAGAGTGGCACGGGCAAAGAGCTGGCCTCCAATGCGGTGCACGCGAAGAGCACCCGCGCCGACGGGCCGCTGATCAAGATCAACTGCGCAGCCCTGCCGAAGGACCTGATCGAATCCGAGCTGTTTGGCCACGTCAAGGGCGCGTTCACCGGCGCCTCGACGGACAAGCCGGGGCTGCTCGAGGAAGCGCACCGGGGGTCCCTGCTCCTTGACGAGATCACCGAGATGCCGCTCGATCTCCAGGCGAAGTTGCTACGCGTCCTCGAGGACCACACCGTTCGCCGGCTCGGCGGCTCGCGCTCGGTGCCCGTCGACTTCCGCCTGATCTGCTCGACCAACCGCGACCCTGACTCGGCCCTGCGCGAGGGGCGCCTCCGGCAGGATCTCTATTTCCGGATCAACACCGTGACGGTATCGCTGCCGCCGCTGCGCGAGCGCACGGCGGACATTCCGGTCCTGGCCAAGGCCTTCCTCGAGCGTTTCGCGGCCAAGCACGGCCGGCCGGTGGACGGCATCGACCCGGAGGCCTATCGGCGGCTGCTGGCCTACGCCTGGCCGGGCAATGTGCGTGAGCTCGAGCATGCCATCGAGCGCGGAGTGCTGGTGGCCCGCGGGAGGGAGATCACCTTGGCGGATCTTCCCGAGCCCCTGCAGGTGGAGATCGCCCCAGGCGCGGCCGCGGCACCCCCGCCAGGCTCCCTAGAGGAGATCGAGCGCGTCTCGATCGTCCGGGCCCTGGAGTCGACCGGGTGGAACAAGCAGGCTGCGGCCGCCCTGCTCGGCCTTCGCCGGCCGACCCTGTACTCGAAGATGCGCCGCCACGGCATCCCCCAGCGGCGGGCCAACTGACGTCGCCATCCTTCGTTCTCGGTCGTCGCCGGCCTCGACGTACGGTCTAATCAGCCCTCGCCTCGCGGCAGGGCCGCTCAGCTCGAACTGCCACGTACGCCTGCGGCCGACTCCTTCCTCGGGCCTCGTCTGGCTCGCCATTTAACCCGCCGCGCAAGTCACCCCGCTGCACCGCCACGGCATCCCCCAGCGGCGGGCTAACTGACCTCGCGGCGCCCAAGGCTGGCCGCGCTTCCTGTTTCCCCGGCGACAGGCTGTTCAGCCACCCTGTCGTCCCGCTGCCGTCCTCTCGGATCCGATGGAACGTAAGTAGCCGTCAAACTGGGAGTCTTGATTTGGCAGGCTTCTTGCCCCGCAGGACCCCGGGGAGGTCCAGCCTATGTCCAGAATGCTGATCGTTGACGACGATCCCGCTTGGCGCAATTTGTACCGGATGACCTTCGAAAGTCAGTTCGAGGTCTTCGAGGCAATGGACGGGTACCAGGCCATTTCGGTACTCGAAGCCGTCCGCCCTGACGTTGTGATCCTCGACCTGCGCATGCCCAAGATGGACGGTTTCGACTTCATCCAGCGGCTCCAGAAGCGGGGCGTAAGTACCCCCATCGTCGTCTGCTCAGGCACGGTCGGGTTTGGGGATCGGCCGTCGATTCCCGGCGTGCATGTCGCGGCGAAGACGCCCGACCTTCGCGACGTGTGGGCGGCCCTTCGCATCGCGGTGCCCCGTGCCGCCGAGGTTGTTGCCACAGTGGGCAAGCAGCCTGTGGTGCCCGACCATGAGCTCTGGAGGGACTGAACTCTCTGCCTAGCCGTGAGGCAATTCCGCTTCTCCTGCCTATAAAGTAGTCACGCCATCCCTCCAAGTCGGAGGGGGTGGTGACGTAACCTGCCAATTCTAAACGCGTCGTTTTGGTCCTCTCTCGCGGCACGTCTGGTGCAGACGTCCGCGCCGGGGAGGCCCTATGAAAAAGATCGAAGCCATCATCAAGCCCTTCAAGCTGGACGACGTGAAGGAAGCCCTCACCGGGATCGGGGTCATCGGCATGACGGTCTCGGAGGTGCGTGGGTTCGGTCGCCAGAAGGGCCACACTGAGCTGTACCGCGGCGGCGAATATACGGTGGATTTCCTGCCCAAGATCAAGGTCGAGGTCGTGGTGCCCGACAACCTGGTCGACAAGGTCGCGGGCGTGCTGGCCGGCGCGGCGAAAACCGGAAACATCGGTGACGGCAAGATCTTCATCTACCCCGTGGACACCGCGGTGCGCATCCGCACGGGGGAGCGCGATGAAGGCGCGCTCTAGGCCGGGTTTGGGGATGAGACCTCAAGGAGACCATTCGGTGACACGAACGAGTCGACGGGCGGTGGTGGCTCTTCTGCTAGTTCTTGCCGCGCTGGCCGCAGCCGCGCCCGCCTTGGCCCAGGCTCCAGTGACCCCGCCTGCGGCCCCGGCGGTTCAACCCCCGCAGGCGAGCTCGGCGACGCAGGTCCCGAAGATCGACTCGGGCGACACCGCCTGGGTGCTGACCTCCACCGCGCTCGTGCTGCTCATGACCGCGCCCGGACTCGCGCTCTTCTACGGCGGCATGGTCAGGCAAAAGAACGCACTGGGCACGCTGATGCAGAGCTTCATCGTGCTCGCCCTGATCTCGATTCAGTGGGTTCTCTGGGGCTACTCGCTGGCCTTCGGTCCCGACCGCGGCGGGCTGATCGGGGGGCTCGACTGGTTCGGCCTCCGCGGCGTCGGGGCGGCACCAAACCCGGACTATGCGGCGACGATCCCCCACCAGGCGTTCATGCTCTTCCAGATGATGTTCGCCGTCATCACGCCGGCGCTCATCACGGGAGCCTTCGCCGAGCGGAAGCGGTTCTCGACCTTCCTGATCTTCATCGTGGCCTGGGCGACCCTAGTCTACGATCCGCTGGCCCACTGGGTCTGGGGGGCGGGAGGCTGGCTCCGGAATCTGGGCGCGCTGGACTTCGCCGGGGGCACGGTCGTGCACATCTCGTCGGGCATCTCGGCGCTGGCGGCGGCGCTCGTCATCGGAAGACGCAAGGGATACGGGCATAGCCCGATGCCGCCGCACAACTTGCCGATGACCGTGATGGGGGCGAGCCTGCTCTGGTTCGGCTGGTTTGGCTTCAACGCCGGCAGCGCCCTGGCCGCCAACGGGCTGGCCGCCCACGCATTCACGACCACCAACACGGCGACGGCCGCCGCGGCCCTGGGCTGGATGTTCACCGAGTGGAGCTCGCGGGGCAAGCCCACGGTGCTGGGGGCCGCCTCGGGCGCCGTGGCCGGCTTGGTGGCCGTCACCCCGGCCGCGGGTTTTGTCACACCCATGGCCGCCATCGTGATCGGGGCGGTGGCAGGGGTGCTGTGCTACACGGCATGCAACTTCAAGACGCGGCTGGGCTACGACGACTCGCTGGACGTGGTGGGTGTGCACGGCGTCGGCGGGACCTGGGGAGCGCTGGCCACCGGGCTGTTCGCGACCAAGGCGGTCAACGATGCGGGTGGCGACGGCCTCTTCTACGGCAACCCGCACCAGCTCTGGGTGCAGATCATCGCCATCGTCGTGACGTGGATCCTGGGCTTCGTGGTGACCGCGATCATCCTCAAGGTCCTCGACGCCGTCATGGGGCTGCGCGTCAGCGACGAGGACGAGGTGGCGGGGCTCGACCTGTCGCAACATTCGGAGACGGCTTACGTGCTCGGCGGGTCGTCGTACGGCGAGTACTCGGTCGGAGGCGGCTCGGGCGCCTTCGCCGAGGCCATGAAGGCGGCGGAGGCCAAGGCGCGCGCCGG
>DASSSH010000081.1:0-7556 GCA_035708525.1 Candidatus Methylomirabilota bacterium | reverse complement strand
CGCCGCGTGCTCGAGCTGCAGCCGCAGAACGCGGAGGCACGCCGCTTCCTCTTCGGGCAATAGCCCGCCCCTGATCGGCCGCGCCGATCTGCGAGCGACAGCGCGTAGGGGAGACGACGCATTTGGGCGACTCCCACCCTGGAGAAGAGTGGCCTGCGCCGGGCCATCGAATGACGTCTGGCCGATCAGGGCCGATTCCTGCGCAACTTCACAAACGCCGTGTCAGCGGGCGGGAGGCGGAATCAGCGCGTCGAGGAGCGCTCGGCCGGGTCCATGGTCCCACGAGCGCATGCCGACGCCGCGAGCGACCATACGCCCTTCGGGCGTGATCAGAACCACGGTCGGCGTCCCGGTCACGCGGTACGTGGCTGTGACCTCGCCGTCGGTGTCCAGGAGGACCGGCAGGGTCACGCCCTTGGCCCGGATCCAGGCGGCGACCGTGCTCCGCGCCTCCTGGAAGTTCACGGCGAGCACGACGAAGCGCTGGCCCTTGCGCTCCCGCCACACCTGCTCGATCGTCGAGGGCAACTCCCTCGTGCAGAACGGTCACCAGGTAGCCCAGAAGTACAGCATCACGGCCTGCCCCTTGAGCTGGCCGAGGGACACGCGGCGGCCGTCGAGCGCCTCGAGGGTAAAGTCGGGGGCCGGCTGGCCGTCGAGCGGAATCAGCTGAAGGTCGAAGAGCAGGTCCTCGACGTCGGCGGCCGCGCCGACCGTGGACCCGAACGCGAGCCCGAGGCCGATCACGAGCGCCGCGGTCGCGAGCCGGCTACGGCCGAACATAGGCATATCCCCGTTCCTGGAGCTCCATGATCCGCACCACGCCGCTCGGGACGCTCGCGAGCCCGTCGATCAGCTCCTCGAACCTGATGTTCTGCCGCTTCATGGTGATCTCGCAGGCGCCCATCTTCATCCCGCCCGTCAGGAGCCGCTCAACCTTGCCCTTGACCTCGGGATCGATCCCCTTGTCGTCCCTTCTGAGGCGATCCGCATTCCCCGTTCGCGTCACTTCGCCTTCGCCCGGCTCTCCTCGATCAGGGCGTCGAAGATCTCGTCGATCTTCTTCTCGAACTCGCGGGCCGCGGCCACGGCCGCCGCGCCCGCGCGGTGCCCCGGCAGGTTCCGCAGCACCCACGTCTGCCGTGCCGACACGAGCGCCGTGCGCCCCGGCTGAACCTCGTAGATGAGCACGCTGCAGAGCTGGAAGGCGCCGTAATCCGGAGCGTCCGAATAGATGCGGATGCCCAGCTCGAGGTTGCAGAACTGGTAGATCTTGTAGGGCCAGAAGGTCCCGCCCCGGTTCTCTATCCCCTTCTTGATATCGAGGATGTTGACCAGGTTCAGGTTCTGCCGCTCGGCTTCGCTCTTGAGGATCAGCTCGGCGTCCTCGAAGGGCAGGCTGACGACGATCTTCTTGACCGGGCCGCCGTCCGCCCCGCGGGCCGGCCCCGCACCCAGCCCCGCCGCAGCCAGCGCCACGAGCGCGACCGCCAACGCATGCCGTAGGACAGTCATGGTGTTACACCACCTTCACGCGCGGCCGCGGGTCCACCTTCACGCGCTTGAGGCTGCGGAGGTGGTCGGCGACCACGTCATAGGCCGGCGGGCCGGATGCCTCGGGCCCCACGGCCGCCCAGCTGGCGACCTTGTACCGGCGGGTTGAATCGAGGGGGCGGCTGTTCACGCGAAGCTCCGTGATGCGCCGGCCCACGCGCTCGCGCGGGTTGATCGTGTAGGCGAGGCCACCCACCCGCAGCATGTCGCCCCCTTGACGGTAGTACGGGTCGGGGTGGAAGAGGTTATCCGCCACGTCCTCCATGATCTGGCGGATCTCGGCCCCGACAAGTTCGCGCACCACGCAGTTCGGATAAGTCAGGCCCGTGTGGCTGTAGACGTCCTCGAGGGTGAGCTCCTGCCCCGGGACGATCGTGACGCCCCAGCGAAAGCCGGGGGAGAATGCGATCTCGCAGTCGAAGCGCTTGAGGAGCGCGTCCAGGATGATCTCGTCGAAGCTTCCGTTGAAGTTCCCCCGCCGGTAGAGCAGGCTCTCCGACACCGCGAGGCGCTCGCCGAGTCTTGCTTCCCAGGGCATCCGGATCTGGCGGATGAGCCGCGCCATGTCCGGATCCTCTGGAACATACTTGGACAGCACCGGGATCAGCTTGTAGCGCCAGCCCTTGACGCCGCCGTCACGCACCTCCAGGTCCAGACGGCTCAGGAACTTGCCGTGAGCGCCCGAGTTGATCACCAGGGTGTTCCCCACCCGGATCGGCCGGGGCAGCCCATCGTGGGTGTGCCCGCCCAGGATGACGTCGAGGCCGCGGAGGCGGCCGGCCATCTTGAGGTCGGTGCTGGCGCCGTTGTGACTGAGAAGGACCACCACCTCCACCTTTTTCGAATCCCGCAGCTCGTCGACGAGCTTCTGGGCGTGGCCCTCCTGGATCCCGAAGGTGAGGTCGGGGACGAAGCGCTGGGGATGGGAGACGGGGACGTAGGGGAAGGCCTGGCCGATCACGCCGACTCTGGCGCCCCCGACTTCCCGGATCGTGTAGGGATGGAACACTGGCTCGTCCCAGTTGAGCTCCTTGCAGTTGTGGCAGACGAAGTCGCCGGCGAAGAGCCCGCGGCGCTCACGGTCTCCGAAGAGCTCCTTGACGCGCTCGATGCCGTGGGTGAACTCCCAGTGGGGCGTGAAGACTTCCACGCCCAGCTGGTTCATGGCCCGGATCATGTCCTCGCCGCGCGTCCAGAGCGCGGTGGCTGATCCCTGGAGCGTATCGCCCCCGTCGAGGAGGAGCGTGCGCCCCGGGCGCTCGGCGCGGACGCGTCGAACGAGGGTCGCCAGGTGGGCATAGCCGCCCATCCGCCCGTAGCGGGATGCCAGCGCCGCGAAGTCGAGGTGGGTCAGCGCGTAAGCTTCCGCCGTCCCCCGCGCGATGCCGTAGGCCCGGAGGAATGCCTCCCCGGTGAGATAGGGCGGCTTGCCCGCCTCGTCGCCGATCCCGATGAGCGTATCGGGCTCGCGGTAGTACACCGGCAGGAGCGTGGCGTGGGGATCGGTCATGTGGAGCAGAGTCACGTTGCCCAGCGGCTCGAAGTCGAGCAGCCGCTCGGGCTCGAGCGCGGCCGCGCTCGCCCGCCGGCCGCCGGCGCCGAGCGCTCCGGAGACGGCAAGCAGGGTGAGGAAGTCGCGGCGCGTGACGTCCATGGTTATCCAGCGATCTTCGTAGTGACGCTGAGGCCCGAGCGTGGGGACCCCCGCTCGCGCCGACGATGGCTCGCCCGTACGCCGACGCTCGCTCGGGCGCGCCTCGCGCGACCCCCCATCCCAGAGGGGGCTCGGGCGTGGGCAGTCGGCCCCCGATCGCGCGCACGCCTCGCCCGGAGCGGAGCAACGCGACACGGCTCGCCATACGGCGCTCTGCAGCCCCCCGCGCCCGGGTCGCCGCCCCGCCACCGTATTCCACGAGCATCATCAGAAGGTCACGCTGAGATAGCGCTCCCCAGTATCGCACAGCACCGTGACCACGATCCGGTCCGCGGCCAGCTTCTCGGCCACCTGGCAGGCTGCCCAGACGTTGGCGCCGGAGGAGATCCCGACGAGCAGTCCCTCCTCGCGGGCGAGCCGGCGCGCCGTGGCCGTCGCGTCCTCGTCCCGCACCTGGACGATCTCGTCCAGCACCTGGCGGTTGAGCACGCCCGGCACGAAGGAGGCGCCGATCCCCTGGATGCCGTGGGGGCGGGCCCGGCCCCCTGAGAGGACCGGCGACCGCGCCGGCTCCACGCCGATCACCTTGACCCCTGGGATCCGCTCCTTGAGAACCTCCCCCACGCCGGTGATGGTGCCGCCGGTCCCGATGCCGGCCACGAAGACATGGAGGTGGTCGTCGGTCGCATCGAGGATCTCGAGCGCGGTCGTGCGGCGGTGGATCTCGGGGTTGGCCTTGTTCTCGAACTGCAGCGGCATGAAGTAGTCCGGGTGCTCCTTGCAGAGCTCCTGGGCCGCGAAGACCGCGCCCGTCATTCCCTCGATAGCCGGCGTGAGATGAATCTCGGCGCCGTAGCGCGAGAGCAGGCGCTGGCGCTCGACGCTCATGTCGTCGGGCATCGTCAGGATCAGCCGGTAGCCCCGCACGGCGCAGACCACCGCCAGCCCGATCCCGGTGTTGCCGCTGGTCGGCTCGAGCACCGTGGCTCCGGGCTTGAGGATCCCCCGCCGCTCGGCATCGTCCACCATCGCCAGCGCGATGCGATCCTTCACGCTGCCTCCGGGGTTGAGCGATTCGACCTTGGCGAGCACGACGGCGCCGCCGGGTTTGGGAATCCGGTTCAGGCGCACGAGCGGTGTGCCGCCCACCAGGTCCAGCACGGAGCCGGCCAGCTTGGGCCGCCCCACCGCCGATCTGCGTTGTGTCATGGCTCCTAACCCTATCGGGATATACGATTCGCGCCGAAAAAAAATCGCCTCAGATGTGATACATCGGGCGCGCGGCGCTCCGTCGATCCTCCACTCGCCGCCTGAGATCGTCAAAGGTCGTGCGGTCGATCACTCCGGACACCGCCTCGGCGATCTCCCGCCAGAGGTCGGAGAGATCGCCTGCGGCCTCGCCATGGCCCGTCCGGCCACCGCGCCGGTGGCCCTCGGTCGCGGGATTGCCTTCGACGGCGCGGAGCACGGCGCCGACCGTGAGCTGGTCCGCCGAGCGGCTGAGCCGGTAGCCGCCCGCCGATCCGCGCCGGGAGTGCAGGAACCCGGCCCGCTTGAGCTGGAGCAGGACCTGCTCCAGGTAGCGCTGCGGGATGCCCTGGCGCGCCGCGATGTCCTGGATCGGCTGCAGGCCGTGGCCGTCGTGCAGCGCCAGATCCAGCATCGCCTTGATGGCGTATTCGCCCTTGGCGGAGATTCTCACGCCCGCCCCTGCTCGATCAGCCGGGCCACGTCCTTGGCGAAGTACGTGATGATGATGTCGGCCCCGGCGCGGCGAATCCCGGTGAGCGCCTCGACCATGGCGCGCTCCTCGTCCAGCCACCCGAGCTGCCCGGCGGCGCGGATCATCGCGTACTCTCCCGACACCGAGTACGCGGCCAGCGGCACGCCGAACTCGCCCTTCACCCGCGCGATGACATCGAGGTACGGCAGGGCCGGCTTCACCATCACGATGTCGGCACCCTCGTCGATGTCCAGGGCGATCTCGCGCATCGCCTCCAGCGCGTTGGCTGGATCCATCTGGTACGAGCGCCGGTCCCCGAACTGCGGCGTCGAGTCCGCCGCCTCGCGGAACGGGCCGTAGAAAGCCGAGGCGTACTTCGCGGAGTACGCCATGATGGGAGTTTCCTGGTAGCCGCCCTCGTCGAGCGCCTCGCGGATGGCCGCCACGCGCCCGTCCATCATGTCCGAGGGCGCCACCACGTCGGCCCCCGCCTCGACCTGGGAGACGGCGGTCCGCGCCAGCAGATCGAGCGTCGGATCGTTCTTGACCCGCCCATCCTCGACGACGCCGCAATGACCGTGACTCGTGTACTCGCACAGGCAGACGTCGGTCACCACCAGCAGATCGGGGATGGTCTCCTTGACCGCGCGCACCGCCTGCTGGATGATGCCGTCCTCCGCGTAGGCCTCGCTGCCCCGCGGGTCCTTCTCGGCGGGCAGACCGAACAGGAGCACGGCAGGAATGCCCATGGAGGTGGCGTCCTTGCATTCCTTGAGCAGCTCGTCGATCGAGAGCCGGAAGTGTCCCGGCATGGAGCTGATGGGCTCGCGGATGCCGCGACCGTGCGCCACGAACAGGGGATAGATCAGGTCGTCAATCCTGAGCGCCGTCTCGCGCACCATCCGGCGCAGCAGCGGCGATTCGCGGAGTCGGCGGGGCCGATACACGGGATACGGCATGTCTACCTCCTTCTCTGCTCGAAGTAGGTGACGATGGCCCCGGCCAGAGCCGGGATCGTGTACTCCTCGGGCATGATGTGCGTCTGAAGACCGTGGGCCGCCGCCGTCGCGCGGGTGATGGGCCCGATGCAGGCCACGGTGACACCAGCCAGCAGCCGGCCAAGCTCGGCCGGCCGGAAGAGTGCCGCGAAGTTCTTGACGGTCGACGAGCTCGTGAAGGTCACGACGTCCACCCGCCCACCGGCCAGCGCCTCGCGGATGGTGTCGGCGCGCTCCGTGGCGGCCCGGGTGCGATAGGCGGGCACTTCGGTCACCTCCGCGCCCAGTGCAGTGAGCTCCCGCACGAGGAGATCGCGCGTCTGGGCCGCGCGCGCCAGCAGCACGCGATCGCCCGCCTGGATCAGCGGCCGCAATCGGTCCACCAGCGCCTCGGCGACGTACTCGTCCGGCACCACTTCGGCCCGTAGTCCCCAGTCGCGAAGCGCCTCGGCGGTGGCCGGGCCGATGGCCGCCACCAGGCACTGCGCGAGAACCTCGCTGGCGCGTCCGGACTCGGCGAGCCGACGGCGCACCATGTCCACGCCATTCACGCTGGTGAAGATCGCCCAGCGATACCGCTCGGCGTGGGCCAAGGCCTCGTCGAGCGGCGCCCACGAGTCGGGAGGCTCGATGGCGATGGTCGGCACCAGGAGAACCTGTCCTCCCGCCTCCTCCAGCATGGCCGCGAAGCGGCCGGCCTGCTCGCGGGCCCGCGTGATCAGGATGACCCGGCCCGCCAGCGGTCGGGCGCTCTGCACCTCGGGGCTCATCGGTGTGGCTCCTCGGCCGCCCGCAGCAGCGGGCCCGCTCCGCGCGCCAGGAGCTCGTCAGCGAGCTTGTGGCCCAGGGCCTCCGCCGCGCCCGCCGGGCCGCTGACCGACGCCCGCAGCACGGTGGCGCCGTCGAGACTCGCGACGAGTCCGCTGACCGTCATATCGCCGTCCCGCAGCGTGGCGTGACCCGCCACGGGAGTGTGGCAGCCGGCTCCGAGGGCCGCGAGAAAGCTTCGCTCAGCCGATGCTTCCATCCTTGTTCGAGTGTCGTCCAGGCCGCCCAGAACTTCAAGCGTTTGCCGGTCGGCTTGGCGGACTTCCACGGCGAGGATGCCCTGGCCGACCGCCGGCACGAACTCATCCGCAGCGAGCACGGACGCATGCCGAGGGCTCACGCCGAGGCGGTTCAGTCCGGCTTGGGCCATGACGAGCGCGTCATACTGTCCGCCCTCGAGCTTCGCGAGGCGGGTCTCCACATTGCCGCGGACCGGCTCGATCGCCAGATCGGGCCGCCCGGCCAGCAGCAGGACGCGACGCCTCAGGCTCGAGGTTCCCACGCGGGCGCGCGGAGGCAGGGCCGGCAGTCCTCCGCCGAACCGCGTGATCAGCACGTCGCGCGGATCCTCGCGCGCCGGGTACGCCGCGATGGTGAGCCCCGTCGGCAGGGCGGAAGGCATGTCCTTGAGGCTGTGGACACCGAGGTCCACGCGCCCCTCGAGCAGCGCCTCTTCGATCTCTTTCACGAAGAGCGCCTTGCCTCCGAAGTCGGCCAGCGCCACCTGCGCCAGCCGGTCCCCCGACGTCTTGATCGGCACGAGCTCGACTTCAGCGCCGAGCCGGCCGAGCGCTGCCGC
>DASSSH010000080.1:0-13525 GCA_035708525.1 Candidatus Methylomirabilota bacterium | reverse complement strand
ACCGATCGACTTGCCACGCTCGAAGGAGAGGCGGCCCATGGGCCTCCCCGGACTCCGGATCCTCAGGCTGCTCGCGGCTCTCGCGGTCCTGGCGGGCGCCGGGCTGCCCGCGCCCGGCGCGGCCCAGGACAAGCCCCGCTCCGGGGGCGAGCTGGTCTTCGTGGTGCCCTCGGAGCCGCCGTCCTACGACGCGCATCGCGAGAGCACCTTCGGCATCATCCATCCCATGGCGCCCCACTACAACACGCTCCTGCGTACCGACCCGTTCGACAAGACCGGCACCAAGGTGGTCGGCGACCTGGCGGAGTCCTGGACCATCGCCAAGGACGGTCGAACCTACACCTTCAAGCTCCGCCAGGGGGTGAAGTTCCACGACGGCAGCCTGCTCTCTTCGAGAGACGTCAAGGCCTCCTACGACAAGATCATCTTCCCCCCGCCGGGCGTGGCCTCGGAGCGCAAGGGCGCCTACGTCGTGGTGGAGGCGGTGGAGGCGCCCGACCCCCAGACGGTGCGCTTCCGGCTGAAATGGCCCGAGTCCTCCTTCCTGCTGAACCTGGCCTCGCCCTGGAACTGGATCTACAAGGCCGACCTCCTGGCCAAGGACCCGCGCTGGTACGAGACCAACGTGATGGGGACGGGCGCGTTCAAGTTCGTGGAGCATGTCAAGGGCTCGCACTGGGTGGGGAAGAAGAACCCGGAGTACTGGGACAAGGGCAAGCCCTATCTGGACGGCTACCGGGCGATCTTCATCTCCTCGTCTTCGGCCCAGGTGGCGGCGGTCCGCGGGGAGCGGGCCCACATCCAGTTCCGCGGCTTCAGCCCGGCGGAGCGGGACAGCCTAGTCGCCGCCCTCAAAAGCAAGATCACGGTGCAGGAGAGCCCCTGGGACTGTGCCCTGTGGGTGACCATCAACCACGAGAAGAAGCCCTTCGACGACAAGCGGGTGCGCCGGGCGCTGACGCTGGCGCTGGACCGGTACGAGGGGTCCAAGGCGCTGTCCAAGATCGCCATCGTCAAGGAAGTGGCCGGGATCATCGTGCCAGGGACGCCCTACGCGACGCCGCCCGATGAGCTGGCGAAGCTCGCCGGCTACTGGCGGGACATCACTGCCTCCCGGGCGGAGGCCCGGAAGCTCCTCAAGGAGGCGGGCGCCGAGGGCCTGTCGTTCACGTTCAGCAATCGCGGCATCCCCATGCCGTACGAGCCGGTCGCGATCTGGCTCATCGACCAGTGGCGGAAGATCGGCCTCAACGTGAAGCAGGACGTGCTGGAGAGCGCCGCCTACTTCAAGGGCATGCGCGGCGGCGACTACCAGGTGGGCATCGATTTCCAGTGCGGCTTCATCGTGGAGCCGGACCTGGACATCTACAAGTTCCAGTCGGTGGGCATCTCCGACGCCAACTACGGCCGCTACAAGGACCCCACGCTCGACGAGCTGTACAAGAAGCAGGCGCGCGCCGTCGACGCCGAAGAGCGCAAGAAGGCCCTGCGCGCCTTCGAGAAGCGGCTGCTGGACGAGGAGGCGCACTACCTGATGACGCTGCAGTGGCACCGGATCATCCCGCACAGCGCCAAGGTGAAGGGCTGGACGATCACCCCGAGCCACTACCTCAACAACCAACTCGACACGGTGTGGCTCGCCGAGTAGGTGCGCGCAGCCCCGTGAGGAGGGACGACATGAGAGGTTTCGCCGCTCGCCCGCTCGTATGGCTGGTTGCAGCGCTCGGCCTGATGTTCCTCGCCGTGACGCCGCCTGCCGCGGCCCAGGAAAAGCCTCGCCAGGGAGGCGAGCTGGTCTTCGTCGTGCCCTCCGAGCCGCCTTCCTACGACGCCCACCGCGAGGAGACCTTCGGCGTCATCCATCCGATGGCGCCGCACTACAGCACGCTCCTGCGCGTGGACCCGTTCGACAAGACCGGGACGAAGCCCGTGGGGGATTTGGCCGAGTCCTGGACCATCGCCAAGGATGGGCGGACCTACACCTTCAGGCTCCACCAGGGCGTGAAGTTCCACGACGGCAGCCTCCTCACGTCCAGGGACGTGAAGGCCTCGTACGACAAGATCATCTTCCCGCCCGCCGGCGTGGTGTCGCTGCGGAAGAGCGCCTACCGCGCCGTGGAGGCGGTGGAGGCGCCGGATCCGCAGACCGTCCGCTTCCGGCTGAAGTGGCCCGAGTCCTCGTTCCTGCTGAACCTGGCCTCGCCCTGGAACTGGATCTACAAGGCCGACATCCTGGCCGCCGACATGCGCTGGTACGAAAAGAACGTGATGGGCACGGGGCCCTTCAAGTTCATCGAGCACGTTAAGGGCTCGCACTGGGTGGGGAAGAAGAACCCAGATTACTGGGACAAGGGCAAGCCCTATCTGGACGGCTACCGGGCGATCTTCATCAGCTCCTCCTCGGCCCAGGTCGCGGCCGTCCGCGGGGAGCGGGCGCACATCCAGTTCCGCGGCTTCACCCCGGCGGACCGCGACAGCCTGGTCGCCGCCCTCGGCAGCAAGATCACGGTGCAGGAGAGTCCCTGGGACTGCATCCTGATGGTGGCCATGAACCACGGCCGGAAGCCGTTCGACGACAAGCGGGTGCGCCGGGCGCTCACGCTGGCGCTGGACCGCTACGAAGGCTCCAGGGCGCTGTCCAGGATCGCCATCGTGAAGGAGGTAGCGGGAATCCAGGTGCCGGGCACCCCCTACGCGACGCCGCCCGATGAGCTGGCGAAGCTCGCCGGCTACTGGCGGGACATCAATGCCTCGCGGGCGGAGGCGCGGAAGCTCCTCAAGGCGGCGGGGGCCGAGGGCCTCTCGTTCACCTTCAAGAACCGTGGGATCCCGCAGCCCTACGAGCCCATCGGGATCTGGCTCATCGACCAGTGGCGGCAGGTCGGGCTCAACGTCAAGCAGGAGATCATCGAGGCGTCCGCCTATCACCCGATGCTCAAGCGGCAGGATTTCGAGGTCACCATGGATTTCCAGTGCGGCTTCATCGTGGAGCCGGACCTGGATCTCCCACGGTTCCTGTCCGACTCCGACGCGAACTACGGCAAGTCCAACGACACGGTGCTCGACGATCTCTACAACCGGCAGGCCCGGGCCGCCGATCCCGAGGAGCGGAAGAAGGTCCTGCGGGCCTTTGAAAAGCGGCTGCTGGACGAGGAAGTGCACTCGATCATGACGCTGCAGTGGCACCGGATCATCCCGCACAGCGCCAAGGTGAAGGGCTGGACGATCACGCCGAGCCACTACCTCAACAACCAGCTCGACACGGTCTGGCTCACGGAGTAACGCGTCGATGTGGCGGTATTTCGTCAAGCGGTTCCTCTTGATGATCCCGACCCTGATCGGGGTCGCCGCGCTGATCTTCTTCCTCATGCGGGTCGTGCCCGGCGACATCGTCGAGCTGCGCTTCTCCGGCGAAAGCTCCTTCGCCTCCAAGGAGAACCTGGCGAAGGAGCGAGAGCGCTTCGGGCTCGACAAGCCGCTCTGGAAGCAATTCGTGGAGTACATGTGGGGGCTGGCGCGCTTCGACCTGGGGAGGTCCATGTGGACCGGCGCCCCGATCATCGAGGAGATCAAGCTCCGGTTCGCGCTGTCGCTTCAGCTCGCCATCATGGCGACCATCGTGGCCGTCCTCATCGCGATCCCGCTCGGGGTGCTGGCGGCCCTCCGGCAGGACACCTGGGTGGACTACGTGGTCCGCATCGTGTCCATCGCGGGGATCGCCACGCCGTCCTTCTGGCTCGGCATCGTGTTCATCCTCGGCCTGCTGATCGTGTTCAGGTGGCTGCCGCCCATGGTCTACACGCCGTTCTGGGTCAACCCGTGGCAGAACATGGCCCAGCTCATCTGGCCGGCGCTCGCGGTGGGCTACCGCTACTCGGCCGTCGCCACGCGGATGACCCGCTCGGCCATGCTCGAGGTGCTGCGCGAGGACTACATCCGCACCGCGCGGGCCAAGGGCCTGGTCGAGAAGCTGATTCTCTCGCGCCATGCCTTGAAGAACGCCATGCTGCCCGTGCTGACCGTCGTCGGCATCGAGTTCGCGTTCCTGATGGGCGGGCTGGTGGTGACCGAGCAGGTGTTCAACCTCAACGGGCTCGGCCTCTTGTTCGTCCAGGCGGTGGCCCATCGTGACTACACGCTGACCCAGGCCCTGGTGCTGATCGTGGCTTCCGTGTTCATCGTGGTGAACTTCTTCATGGACCTGATGTACGCGTGGCTCGACCCGCGCATCCGGTACCGGTAGACCCACATGGCGATCAACCCCACCATCGACGCGGTCGCCGAGGGGCTCGCCGAAGAGCCCCGCGGGGGCTGGCCCGCCGCAGTCATGGACTTCACCCGGCGCCGCCCGCTGGGCGCCATTGGCGCGATCGTCGTGGTGCTGATGCTGGTCGTCGCCGTGACCGCGGGCCTCATCGCCCCCTACGACCCCGTGGTGGTGGACTTCGGCGCCATGCTGGCCGCACCCACCGCCAAGCACTGGCTCGGCACTGACGCGTTCGGGCGGGACGTCCTGTCGCGACTCCTCTACGGCTCGCGGACGGCCCTGTTCGTGGGTTTCGGCGCGGCGCTCCTGGGGGCCACGGCGGGCGCCGTCCTGGGCGTCGGCAGCGCCTACTTCGGGGGGCGCATCGACCTCTATCTCCAGCGGCTCATGGACATCTTCCTGGCCTTCCCGCTGATCATCCTGGCGCTCGCGATCGTCGCGATCCTGGGCAACAGCCTGCCCAACGTGATCATGGCCATCATGATCCCCATGATCCCGCGCTGCGCGCTGGTGATCCGCTCGAGCGCGCTGGCGATCAGGGAGATGCCCTATGTGGACGCGGTCCGTGCGGCCGGCTTCGGCCACACGCGCATCATCCTGCGGCATATGCTCCCCAACGTCATGGCGCCCTACCTCATCATGCTCACGGCCTTTCTCGGGCAGGCGATCCTGCTGGAAGCCTCGCTCTCCTTCCTGGGGCTCGGGGTGCAGGAGCCCACGGCCTCGTGGGGGCTCATGCTCCGGGGCGCCGCGGTGGACTTCGCCGAGACGGCACCGTGGATGGCGATCTTCCCCGGGCTGGCCATCAGCCTCGCCGTGTTCGCGTTCAATCTCTTCGGCGACTCGCTGCGCGACGCGCTCGATCCGAAGCTTCGCACTCTGTAAGGACAGGCGGCGGCAGTCGCTTGACACCTGTGGGACAAATTGGTAGAAGATGTGTGGGTTTGCAGGGCTGCCGGACGGGCCCACAGAGGAAGTTATCCCGGGTGACCGGTTAACAGGGAGGCCGGAATGGCGTATATCATCGCGGAACCTTGCATCAACGTGAAGGACAAGGCCTGCGTTGAGGTCTGCCCAGTGGACTGCATCTACGAGGGCGACACGATGCTCTACATCCACCCGGATGAGTGCATCGATTGCGGCGCCTGCGAGCCGGTTTGCCCCGTCAAGGCCATCTTCGCCGAGGACGAGACGCCCGCGCAGTGGAAGAACTTCATCGACCTGAACAAGCAGTTCTTCAAGGACAACCCCGGCGTCAAGCCGGCCACCAAGAAGTAACGGCGCCGACACGTTCCGGAGCGGGGGCCCGGTCCCGGGTCCCCGCTTTTTTTGTGCCCGGGGCTGCCCAGTCGGGCGGGCATCGCTCGGGGCCGAGTGCACAGCGCTCCGTGCAGACGGGCGGCGCTTCCGCTCCCATATCCCTGAAATCACGGCGCCGCGGCCGTGGCACATCCCTTGCGACGCGTCGCGGGCATGGGAACGCTGGCAAACAACGGCCGGGTCGTCGTCAAGGCATCCGTGCCGGCGTCCAGGCCGGCCGAGGCCTCGCTGCCGCCGCCGGTGCCCGGCTATCACGGCGCGGTCTCCGAGTTCAAGCGGTGCCTCATCGAGGCGACGCTCGCGCAGGCGGGCGGCAACCGCACCCGCGCCGCCCGGGCGCTCGGGCTCCAGCGCACCTATCTCCTCCGGCTGATGCGCGAGTTCCAGATCCGCATCCCTCCGGCCGCCTTGCCGCCGCGCCGGACCGCGGACGGCGCCGCGGCGCTCCCACCCCAAACACGTTGACACCCTGGCGCACCCGGTTTGAAATGGGTGCGTGAGCGACGTCTGGATCGCCGGAGCAGGGATGACCCGCTTCGGCCGGCGCGACGAGAGACTTCCCGACCTCATGGCCGAGGCCGCCCTGGCCGCCTTGGGCGATGCCGGACTCGAGCGGCCCGACGCCATCGTCGTGGCGGCCATGAACCCCGAGGAGTTCACCGGCGAGGGCAACTACGGCTCGCTCATCGGCACCCACCTCGGGCTCTCCCGGGTTCCCGCCGTGCGGGTCGAGACCGCCACCTCGTCGGGCATGGCCGCCGTGTACGCCGCCTTTGCGACCATCGCCGCAGGCCTGCACCGCTCGGTCCTCGTGGTGGGCGGCGAGAAGATGACCCATCTGCCCACGCCGCGCGTGTCCGAGATCATCGGCCGCTCCATCGATCCCCACGAGCGCACGTACGGCACGACCATGCCGGCCCTGGCCGGGCTCATCACCCGGGCCGCCATGCAGCGGCGCAGCTTCACCCTCAAGGAGATCTCCCAGGTCGCGGTCAAGAACCACGCCCACGGCGCCCGCAACCCCTACGCCCACTTCCGGGACCCTGTCACGCTCGAGGCGGTGATGGAGAGCCGCGTGGTGGCCGATCCGCTGAGGCTTTTCCACTGCTGCCCCATCTCCGATGGGGCCGCGGCGCTCGTGCTCACCGCCGAGCCGACGCCGGTACGCATCGCCGGGATCGGGCAGGGGGCCGACTCCATCGCCGTCCGCTACCGGGCCGACCTCACCACCTTCCGCGCGAGCCAGGCGGCGGCCCAGGCGGCCTTCCGCATGGCGGGCTTCGGCCCCGAGCGCGTCGAGGTCGCGGAGCTGCACGACGCCTTCGCGCCGTTCGAGCTCATCTCGCTGGAGGACATCGGGCTGGTGCCGCCCGGCAAGTCGGGGCGCGCCACGCTCGACGGCGAGACCGCGATCGGCGGCCGGCTGCCGGTGAACCCCTCGGGCGGGCTCAAGGCGCGCGGGCATCCGCTGGCTGCCACCGGGATCGCCCAACTCGTGGAGCTCTCCTGGCAGCTCACTGGCCGCGCGGCCGGGCGCCAGGTCGAGGCGCGCGTGGGGCTGGCCCAGTCCATCGGGGGACTGGCCACGAACAACTGGGTGACGGTCTTGGAGGCGCGCCGGTGACGGTGGAGACGCTCGCGGTCTCGCGCTGCCCCCGGTGCCGGCGCATGGTCGTGCCGCCGGCCCGGCTCTGCCCCGATCATCCGGTGGCGATGGAGGCAGCGACCGTGGCCGCAACCGGCGAGGTGGTATCCTTCACCACGCTCCACTCGCCTCCCGAGGGCTTCAAGGCGCCGCTCCATATCGCCCTCGTCGAGCTCGAGGGCGGGGCGCGCCTCTTCTGCCATGGCCAGGAAACGCGCGGAATCAAGATCGGCTCGCGCGTGGCGGTGGAGTCGGTGGACAGCGTGTTCTACTTCTCCCACATGGGCTTCGCGGACCGCGCGCGACTGTTCTGGCGGCGCGCCGGCGCGGGAGGCGAGAAAGTGGCCGCCATCACCAAGAGCGTGGTGAAGGGGCTTTGGAAAGGACGGTCTGGTGGCGAGGACTAGGGCGAAGGCCAAGTCAAACTCCACGGCGCGGCGCCCCCCGCGGGTCCAGCCTCCGCTGGCGGGGGTCCGGGTCATCGATCTCACCCGCGTGCTGGCAGGGCCCTTCTGCTCTATGGCGCTGGGCGACATGGGCGCCGAGGTCATCAAGATCGAGGAGCCGGGCAAGGGCGACGACACGCGCGGCTGGCCGCCCTTCGTGGGCGGGGAGGCGACCTACTTCCTCTCGGTGAACCGCAACAAGAAGAGCCTCACGCTCAACCTGAAGGCCGCCGAGGGGCAGGAGATCCTCCGGCGACTCGTCGCCAAGTCTGACGTGGTGATCGAGAACTTCAGGCCGGGGACCATGGAGCGCCTGGGCTTCGGCTACGACCGGCTGCGCCCGCTCAACCCGAGGCTCATCTACTGCTCGATCTCGGGCTTCGGGGAGAGCGGTCCCGAGGCGAGCCGGCCGGGCTACGACCTCATCGTCCAGGGCGAGTCGGGGATCATGGACTTGACCGGCTTCCCCGACGGGCCGCCGGTCAAGGTGGGCAACTCTATCGCGGATCTGGTGGCAGGGATGTCGGCGGCCCAAGGCGTGACGCTCGCGCTCCTGGCCCGTCAGCGGACCGGACGCGGCCAGAAGGTCGAGATCGGGATGCTCGACGTGATGGCGTCGCTGCTGACGTACCAGGCGGGCCTCTACTGGAATGCGGGGGGCAGGCCCACGCGGCGCGGCAACCAGCACCCGTCCATCGTGCCGTACGAGGTCTTCCAGGCCCGGGACGCCTACCTCACCCTGGGGGTGGCCAACAACTCGCTGTTCGAGCGGTGCTGTCAGGCCATTGGGCGGGAGGAGCTGGCCCGCGATCCGCGCTTCGACTCCGAGGCCAAGCGCGTGTCGAACCGCGACGCCCTGATCCCGCTGCTCAACTCCATCCTCGCCACGCGCCCGGCCGACGAGTGGCTCAAGCGGCTCGATGAGGCGGGAGTGCCGGCGGGCCGGATCAAGACCGTGGCCGAGGTCTGCGAGAGCGCCCACCTCAAAGCGCGCGGCATGGTGGTGAAGCTCGGCCATCCCAAGGCCGGGGCGATCACCGTCATGGGAGTGCCCGTCCGCCTCTGGGACACGCCGGGCTCGGCCGCCTCGGCGCCGCCCCCGCTCCTGGGCCAGCACACCGAGGAGGTCCTCACCGGCCTGCTCAAGATCGCGAAGGCCAAGGTCGACCGACTCCGCGCCGCCGGAGTCGTGTAGCAAACTTGACACCCCGGGCCCCGGGGCGGGATGATGTGAGGCCCATGGCGGATCTGGTCAAGATCTACGATACGACGCTGCGCGACGGGACTCAGGGCGAAGGCGTGGCCTTCTCCATGGAGGACAAAGTCCGCATCGCCCACCGGCTCGACGCCCTCGGCATCCACTACATCGAAGGCGGCTGGCCGGGCTCCAACCCCAAGGACCTGCGCTTCTTCAAGCGGATCCAGGACGCGGTGTTCAAGACCGCGCGCGTCACGGCCTTCGGCGCCACGCGCCGCCCGGGCGTGAGGCCCCAGGAGGACGGCAATCTCCAGGCCCTGGTCGAGGCGGGCCCGCCGGTGGTGACCATCTTCGGCAAGTCGTGGGACTTCCAGGTGACCTCGGCGCTCGGCACCACGCTCGAGGAGAACCTGGCCATGATCGCCGATTCGGTGGCCTTCCTCCTCAAGCACTTCGAGGAGGTCATCTACGACGCCGAGCACTTCTTCGACGGCTTCAAGCGGAACCGCGAATACGCGCTCCAGACGCTCAGGGCGGCCGAGGCCGCGGGCGCCCACTGCCTGGTCCTGTGCGACACCAACGGCGGCGGCCTCCCCCACGAGGTGGCCGCCATCGTGCGCGAAGTGAAGCAGACGGTGAAGCCCGCGACGCCGCTCGGGATCCACGTTCACAACGACACCGAGTGCGCGGTGGCCAACTCGCTTGCCGCAGTCTCCGAGGGCGTGCGCCACGTGCAGGGCACGATCAACGGCTACGGCGAGCGCTGCGGCAACGCGAACCTCGTCTCGATCATTCCGAACCTCATGCTCAAGATGGGATTCGAATGCATCCCCCAGCACAACCTGCGCGAGCTGCGGGACGTCTCGCGCTTCGTCTCAGAGCTGGCCAACCGCAAGCCCTGGGCCTCCCAGCCCTACGTGGGCGACTCCGCCTTCGCCCACAAGGGAGGCATCCACGTCTCCGCCGTGATCAAGCACCCCGAGACCTACGAGCACATCGATCCCGAGCTGATCGGCAACCACCGGCGCGTGCTGGTGTCGGAGCTGGCGGGGCAGTCCAACATCCTCTGGAAGGCCAAGGAGTACGGGATCGACCTCGAGAAGAACACGCCCGAGGCGCGGCGGATCCTCGAGATGCTCAAGCGCCTGGAGGACGAGGGGTTCCAGTTCGAAGGGGCGGAGGCCTCCTTCGAGCTCCTGATGGAGCGGGCGCTCGGCAACCACCGGCCGTACTTCGACCTGGACGGCTACCGGGTCACGGTGGACGAGCGCAAGACCGACGAGGAGCCGGTGGCCGAGGCCACGGTGCGCCTGCGCGTGAAGGGCATCCCCGAGCACACGGCGGCCTCGGGTAACGGCCCGGTGAACGCGCTGGACCACGCGCTCCGCAAGGCGCTGGAGGATTTCTACCCGAACCTGAAGGAGATGTCGCTGCTGGACTACAAGGTCCGCATCCTGGAGGAGTCCAAGGGCACGGCGGCCAAGACGCGCGTGCTCATCACCTCGGGGGATGGTGACGAGACGTGGGGCACCGTGGGCGTGGCCGACAACATCATCGAGGCCTCCTGGCACGCCCTGGTGGACTCCATCGAGTACAAGCTCCGCCGCGACGAAAAGAAGGGGAAGCGGTAACGCCCGTTCCCCCGGAACGGGAGCCCATGGCAGGAATTCCCGCCAAGCTGATCGAGGACACCGCGCGCGAGCTCATGGCGCGCGCGGCCATCGACATCCCGCCCGATTACCGCGAGGGCGTGCGCCTGGCGCGCGATCGGGAGCGGAACCGCCTCGCGCGCTTCGTGCTCGACCAGATGCTCATGAACTGGGACATCGCCACGGCCGAGCGCCGCCCCATGTGCGCCGACACGGGGCTGCCGCGGTACTATGTGCGCCTCGGCAACGAGGCCCAGGTCGAGGGTGGACTCGTGGCCCTCGAGCGGGCGCTCCGGCAGGCGACTGCGGACGCCACGGCGTCCATCCCGCTCAGGCCCAACCGCGTCCATCCGCTCACGCGGGAGGATCAGAACAACAACGTGGGCCTCCACGCCCCCGAGGTGACCTACGCCGTCGAGCCCGGCGCCGGGTGGATCGACCTCACCACGGTCCACAAGGGTGGGCTCTTCGGCTCCGACTACCGCATGCTCTTCCCCGGCGACGGCATCCCGGGGATCAAGCGCTTCTTCCTCGACACGCTCATCGAGTCGGGCAAGCGGGGGCTCGCCTGCCAGCCGGCCATCGTGGGCGTCGGCATCGGGGGCTCCAAGGACACCTGCATGAGGCTGGGGAAGGAAGCGGCGTGCCTCCGCGCGGTAGGCAGCCGCAACCCCGATCTGGCGGCCGCCCGGCTCGAGGAGGAGCTGACGGAGCTGGGCAATTACATCGGGATCGGGGCCATGGGCTTCGCCGGGACCTCCATGGTCGTGGCCACCCACGTGGAGCTGGCCTACACCCACACGGGCGGCATGCCGATCGCCATCCACCAGTTCTGCCTGTCCTCCCGACGGGCCACGGCGCGCATCCACCCCGACGGCCGCGTCGAGCACCGGACCGACCCCATGTGGTTCACCGACTACTACCGCCGCGCGGGCATCGAGTAATGCGAATCGAGCGGCTCGACGACGTTCGGATGGACGAGGTGCATCTCACGACGCCCGTCCCCGATGCGGCCATCCGCTCGCTCAAGCTGGGTGACGTGGTCTACATCAGCGGGGTGCTCTACACGGCGCGGGAAGGCGTGTACCGCCAGGTCGTCGAGAAGGGGCTGCCATTCCCTGGGGAGATCAAGGCGCTCAGCAACGTCAACTTCCACTGCTCGCCGGCCGCCAGCGTGCGTGCCGATGGGAGCTTCGACGTCGAGGCCGTGACGGCCACGGCCAGCTTCCGCTTCGGCAAGTCCATGGGCCCCTGGTTCGAGCGCTCGGGGGCCAAGGTGATCGTGGGGAAAGCCGGGCTGACCGAGCGAGCCTACCGCGAGTGGTTCGTCCCGCACGGGGCGATCTACCTCACCACGGTGGGCTACGGCATGGGGGCGGCCTACGGCCGCACCATCAAGCGGGTCATTGACGTCCACTGGTTGAAGGAACTCGGCATCGCCCAGGCCCTCTGGGTGCTCGAGGTGGACCGGATCGGCCCCTTCCTGGTCGAGGGCGATGCCGAGGGGCGGAGCCTCTTCACGCTGGCCAACCGCGAGATCAACGCGCGCCTCGACGAGGTCTACAAGAACCTGCCGCTGCCCGCGCTCTCCCGCTTCGGCGAGGTGCTCTCCCGCAAGGACGAGGTGGTATAGGAGAGATCGCCATGGAACTTCCCCCGGAGTTTGAGGCGTTCTGGAGCGAGCTTCAGGCCAATCGCGAGACCCTCCTGAAGGAGGTCGAGGGGCTCAGCCAGACTCAGTTCGACTGGCGCCCAGGTGAGAGCGAGTGGTCCATCGGCGAGGTCATCCACCATGTGACGCTCGCCGAGGTCAACATCGGCAAGCTCACGACCAAGCTCCTGAGGGAGGCCGAGGCGGCGGGTACCCTGCGGCCACGCCAGAAGAGCGAGACGCCCTTCGAGGCCTTCAAGACGCCCGGCCCCGGGCCGTTCCCGGCCTCCCCCCTGATCTGGCCTGAGCACGGCCGGCCGAGGGAGGCACTTCTGGCAGAGATCCAGGCAGCCCGCGAGCGGAGCCGCCAGAGCTTCGAGCGAGTGGCCGCGATCGATCCGCGGCCGCTCATCTGGAAGCACGACTTCTTGGGAGACATTCACCTCGGCCAGTACTGGACCATCATCCGCGTGCACGACCCGCAACACCTCGAGCAAATTCAGAAGATCAAGGCGGCGCAGGGCTTCCCCCGCGCCTAGCCGAGCGCCCGAAGCGCCGTCTCGGCCTCCTCGAGCCAGGGGCGCATGTCCATCTCCCGGAGCAGCGCCGCGGCCTGCTGGAGAGCCCGCTCGGCTTCCGATCGCCTGCCCGATGTCCCGTGCAGCCGGCCCAGGCCGAGATGGATCCGGGCTGCGAGGGGCCGCATGCCGAGCTCTTCGGCCAGCGCGAGGGCCTGGCGGTAGTACTCCGCGGCCCGATCCGGATCCGGAGTTGGGGCGGTTGCCGCGAGCTGACCCAGGAGTCTCAGCGCCCACGCCTCCTGGGCGCGGGCCTTGCTCTCCTGAGCGCGGGCGAGAAATCGCTCCGCGAGCTCACCGGCTTGATCGGCGCGCCCGAGCCTTGCATAGGCCTCCGCGAGATAACCCCAGCGGAAGCGATAATAGCCCACCTTGAGCGCGACGGCGCGCTCCAGCAGTGGTAACGCCTCGTCGAGCCGGCCCGAGAGGCTATAGGCATGGCCGAGGGACGAGGTGAACGTCCCCTCCCAGGTCCTGAACCCCCCGGCCTCGACCAGGGCGAGGCTTCGCTCGAACATCCTGATGGCCCGGGGGAGATCGCCCCGGAGCAGGGCGGGGTATCCCATGCCAAAGTACGCCGTGACGATGTCGAAGGAGCGGTCCGTGGACTCCGCGATCCGCACGGCGCGCTCGGCGTGACGGAAGGCCTGGGTGAATTCCCCGAGCTCGGCCAGACAGAGGGCGAGCCATGAAGTGGAGTGGATGAGCAGCGGCGCATAACCCGGCGGCTCGCCAGCCCGCTCCTCCCCGAGCGCCTCCACGGTGCGCCCG
>DASSSH010000079.1:0-8333 GCA_035708525.1 Candidatus Methylomirabilota bacterium | reverse complement strand
GCCCCCCGTGGTCAGCGCGATGCGCTTGATGCTGGGGGACCACCGTCCTTCGGTGATCTGGATCATGCCGGCCAGCGCCGGTCCCGTGATGGCCAGGCTCGACCAGAAGAGGAGATTGACCAGGTAGATCCCCCAGGTCTGGACAGGCTGGGTCGCGACGCCGTAGAGGAAGGCCGCCGCCCCGGCCAGCACAAGGACAGCCAGCACCGCCCGCGGTCCGGTCGAGGCCGGCGCCGTCGGGGTCGTCGCGCTCATTTCTTCGCCAGGCTGCGGAGGAAGTTCACCACGTGCCAGCGCTCCTCGGGCGAGAGGGCCTCACCATAGGCCGGCATGACGGCACCCCCCACGGACAGATAGCTCTGCCAGTAGCCGTCCGTCCGCGCCTTCTGCAGATCGGGATTGCTCAGATCGGCTGGCGGGACGAACTTGGCGGCCACCAGCCCGTCCCCCTTGCCGCCCGGGCCGTGGCAGGGGGTGCAGTAGATGGCGAAGAGCTCCCCGCCCTTCTTGACCGATGCCGGCGTCGCCGGCATGGGGTTCTTCCGGGCGGCCGCCGCCTCGCGCTGCTCCTTCGGGTAGTAGAGCTCGCCGCCGTTGCGCGCTACGCTCCCCGGCGGCATGGCGAAAGCCCGCTCGCCCGGCATCACCCGCTGGGTGTCGAACATGTTGTGGGTCCAGCGGTAGACGACGTTCGCGCCCAGGACGGCGCCGGCGGCGCCCACGATGAGCAGCGTGACGGCGAAGGCGTACTTCATCATCGCCGCACCTCTTCAGCCCCCGCCGCGCTCAGCAGCGACTTGACCGTCTCCGCGCGCTCCGCCGGGCAGGCCACGGCGACCCCGAACCGGTCGACGGTGAAGCGCGGGTCGTAGGTGAGCGAGGGCCGCACCCTCGGCAGGCGTCCCAGCACCAGGATGGCGAGCAGGGTCGCCAAGCCCCCGAACAGGATCGTCAACTCGAAGGCGATGATGATGAAGGGTGGAATCGAGACGGGGTGCTTGCCGCCGGTCACCAGCGACCACTTGAGCGAGGACCAGATGGTGAGAAAGAACGCCGTCGCCGTTCCGGTCAGGCCGCCGACCACGGTGAACAGCCGGACCTTCGACAGCGGCCGCACCTTCTCCACTTCCTCCTCGATCTCCTCGACCGGCACGGGGGTATAGACCGTCAGGTCCCGGAATCCCCTGGCGCGGAGATCCCGAATGGCCTGCAGCGTCGTGTCCACGTGGGCGAAGATGCCGAGCACGTTCGCGGTCGCCATGCTAATGCTGGCCCCCATGGCCGTGACCGTGCTTCAGCGGATGGGGCAGCACTTCCTTCACCTCGACGATGGAGAGCGACGGCAGCACCCGGATGAAGCCCAGGAACAGGATGAAGAACCACGCGAACGACCCGATGATGATGCTGGTGTCGGTCACCGTCGGGTAATAGGTGCCCCACGTGTAGGGGTAGAAGTCGTGCCCGAGCCCGGGGACGATGATGTTGAAGCGCTCGAACCACATGCCGGTGAGCACGAAGATCGAGACCACGTACAGCGTCACCACGTGGGTGCGCGCCTTCTTCCAGAACAGGATCAGCGGCACGACGCTGTTGCAGAAGTACATGAGCCAGTACGCCCAGGCGTATTCCCGCGTCGCCTTGGCGAACACCGACGCGCGCTCGAAGTGGTCGCCGCTGTACCAGGCCGTGAACACCTCGCACGTGTAGAAATAGGTCAGCACCAGGCTCGTGGTGAGAATCAGCTTCGCCATCGCGTCCAGGTGCTTCTCGTGGATATAGGCGTACCAGTTGAAGAGGTACCGCATCGGCAGCAGCAGGATCAGCACCATCGCGAAGCCCGAGAAGATGGCGCCGTCCACGAAGAACGGAGCGAACAGGGTCGAGTGCCAGCCGGGGACCAGCGCCATCGCGAAGTCGAAGGACACCACGCTGTGGACCGAGAGGACCAGCGGCGTGGACAGCGCCGCGAAGAGCCCGTAGGCGCGGCGGTAATGCCGCCATTGGTGGTCCGAGCCTTCCCAGCCCAGCGAGATCGCGGCGTAGATCTTCTTCTTGATCCCGGTGGCCTGATCGCGCAGCGCCGCGACGTCGGGAATCAACCCGACGATGAAGAACACCACGCTGATGGTCAGATAGGTCGAGATGGCGAACACGTCCCAGACCAGCGGGGACTTGAAGTTCGGCCAGAGGTAGCGCTGGTTGGGGTATGGGAGCAGCCAGTAGGCGAACCACATGCGTCCCGCGTGGATAAGCGGGAAGAGCCCGGCGGTCATGACGGCGAAGACCGTCATGGCCTCCGCGGCCCGGTAAACGGACGTCCGCCACTTCGCGCGGAAGAGGTACAGGATCGCGGAGATCAGGGTCCCGGCGTGCCCGATGCCGATCCAGAACACGAAGGTGGTGATGTACATCGCCCACATCTGCGGCGTCCGCTTGCCGGCGGCACCCATCCCGACCCAGATCTGGTACGCCCAGGCCAAGATGCCGGCCGCCAGCGTGAGCGCGACCAGGCACATCCAGGCGAAGTACCGGTCGCCCGGCATGCCGACGGTGCGGCTGACGTCGCGGTTGACGTCGGCCCAGGTGGCGTGCGCCACTCGCGCCGCGCCGGGAGGGGGCGCGCTCATGACTTGTGCCCCGCGTCCTTGGTCGGCCCACCGCCCTTGTGGCCGCCGGCGGCGGGCGGGACCTCAGCGTGCACGACCTTCTTGAGGTACGTGACCGCCGGACGGGTCCCCAGCTCGTCCAGGACGTAGTAGCCGCGGGGGGAGCGCGAGAGCTTGGACACGCGCGCGCTGCCGCTCTTGAGGTCCCCGAAGGTGATCGCCTGGGTCGGGCAGGTCTGCTGGCAGGCGGTCTGGATCTCGCCGTCCCTGATCGGCCGGTCCTCCTCGCGCGCCTGGGCCTTGCCGGCGACGATCCGCTGCAGGCACATCGTGCACTTCTCCATCACGCCCAGCTGGCGCACGGTGACGTCCGGGTTGAGCTGCAGGTCGAGCGGCGCCTCCCACGTGTAGTTGAACCAGTTGAAGCGGCGGACGTGATACGGGCAGTTGTTGCCGCAGTAGCGGGTGCCCACGCACCGGTTGTAGACCTGCCCGTTGAGGCCTTCCTGGGTGTGGTAAGCCGCGTAGACGGGGCAGACCGGCTCGCAGGGCGCCACCTCGCAGTGTTGGCAGAACATCGGCAGGAAGATCTGCTCGGGATGCGCGGGCCCGCCTTCCTGCCAGCGCTCGACTCGCAGCCAGTGCTGGTCACGCCCGTACGCGACCTGCTCTTTGCCCACGACCGGACTGTTATTCTCTGCGACGCAGGCGACGACACAGGCCTGGCAGCCGATGCAGGCGTCGAGATCCACGGTCATGCCCCAGCGGTGCTCCGGGTACTTGACCGGCGGGTACATGCTCGGGTGACTGGCGCGCTCGGGTGCCCGGCCGCGCAGCTCCAGCTCGCGCGCCTCGGCGAGCCCCACGTGCTGGGCGATCTCCCGGTCGTCCTGATTGAAGGTCGCCTGAGGCACGGCCAGCGGCCGGCGCGCGCCGGTCGGGGCGAGGGACACCTTCACCGCGAGGTACGGAAGGCCGCCCGAGACGGGATCCGGTGCGGGCCCGAGGAGCGCGACCGGATTGGCGCCCACATTGAGGAAGTGCGTGCCGGCCGGGCGCGTACCGGGCGTGGTGAAGCCGCGAGTCGCGAAGGGACCGGGATAGCTGTGTCCCTGCCCCATCGCCACCGCCACCGCCCCCGAATGGATCAGCTCCGAGGGGTACGCGGGCAGCTCGATGCTGCCGTGGGGCGAGGTGAGCTTGACCATGTCACCCCGTCGCAGCCCGAGCTTCCCCGCCGTCTCGACCGGCACCTCGACCCAGCCATCCCAGGTGACCTGGGTCATCGCGTCGGGCGCCTCCTGCAGCCACGGCAAGTCGGCGCCACGACCGTCGTAAAACCGCGCCGAGGGATAGACGAGCAGGGCGTGGGTGCCGTCACCCTCGAGCTTGGCCGGCGCCGCTGGAAGCCGGCTCGCGTCGACCTTGACGGCGGCGCCGCCTGAGGCCGCGGGCCGCCATGCGCCGCCCTTCTTGAGCGAGGCTTCCCAGAATTCTGGGAACGCCTTCCCGACGCCGTAGGTCTTGGCCAGCGCTTTCCACTGCTCGGTGAGGTACTCCTGGAAGCTCGCCCACTTGAGCGGCCCCTTGCCCTCTTCGGTGCCGAGCGCCTGCCGGCCGACCGAGAGCAGAATGTCACCGGGCATTCTCGCCTCGACCGGCCTGCCGCCGATCTCGACGGGTCCCATCGCGGGCTGCATGAGGCCGATGACGCCGTCCTCGGCCGCGTAGTCGCCCCAGCTCTCGAGCGGATGAAGCGTGGGGAGGATCAGATGCGCGCGCGCCGTGCTCTCGCTGGGGCGGCCGGCCAGGCTCACGACGAGCGGCACCTTGCCCAGCGCCTCGCCGAAGCCCACTTTCGGCGGCATGGCGTAGACCGGATTGACGCCGACGAGGATCAGCACGTCGATCTGGCCCTGCGCCATGGCCTGAGCGAGCTTCACCATCTCGGCGTATGGGCTCACCTTCCCCAGCGCCGCCTCGGTGCCGAAGCGCACGCGCGTGCCGACCGCGCCGACGGCGACATTGAGCAGGTTGACCGCCACGAGCGTCTCCGTGGCGTTCGAGCCGGCCGTGGCCATGCCACCGCCGATGGCCAGTCCGCCCTTGGAGCGGGCGAAATCGTGGGCGATGCGCTTGATGGTCTCGGCCGGCACGCCGGAGGCCGACACCGCCGCGGCCAGATCTATCGAGCGGACGGCCCCGCGCAGCGCGCCGACATCAGCGCCCGCCGCCTGCAGCCCGTCGTCGAGGATCACCTTGAGCATCGCCAGCGCCAGCAGCCCTTCGGTGCCCGGCGCGTTCTTCACCCACTCATCGGCGTTGGCCGCTGTCATGGATTGCCGCGGCTCGATGTGGACGCACATCCCCGCTCGGCCGCGGGTGAAGGCGTGCATCCGCGCGAAGTCCACCGCATAGCCCACGGGGGACAGCCAGGTCTCGAGGAAATCGGCGCCGAAGGACAGCAAGTAGGTGGCATCGCCGATGGCGTAGTCGGGGATGGCGTCACGGCCGAACGTGATGCGGTTGGCGGCTCGGAGCGCCTCGTACCCGAGCGGCTCGTAGGCGATGCGAGGCCGGGCGCCGAGGGCGCGCGTCCACTCCTCCATCAGCCGCCCGAGGCTACCGGTCTCGAGCCCGCTCACCAGCGCGATGCGCGAGCCCTGCTTGGCCTTGACGAGGGCGCCCAGCCTCTCGGCCAGCTGCTTCTCGGCCTCGTCCCACCCCACCGGCTTGCCCGAGGCGAGCGCGCCGCGAAACCGGTCCGGATGGTAGAGCCCCTGCAGTCCGGCCTGGCCGCGGATGCACAGCGTGCCGGCATTGACCGGGTGGTCGGGATTGCCCTCGAGCTTGATCACGCGGCCGTCGCGATTCTTGGCGACGAGCCCGCAGCCGGCCGGGCACTCGCGGCAGACCGTGGAGTAGTAGGCGGGGACTCCGGGGACGACGTCTTCGGGGGGCGAGACATACGGGATGAGCTTCTCCGCCGGCTGGCCGCAGCCGCCGACGACGGCCGCAGCCCCGGAGGTGGCCACCACCTTGAAGAACGATCGACGATCCATCCGACTCATCCCCTGCACCGTTCTCCTCATGCGGTGGGCGTGGCACAGTCCAGCAGTATTGTCCGGCCCTTGGGCTGTTACGGATGAAGACCGGCGGATGCCACGAACGGATATCCGGGCTCCAGCCTTGTGAACCCTATCACGCGAAAAAACAGAGTGTCAATAGCGGCCTGGGGTTGGCGGCCCCCCGGCGCACCATCAGGCCGCGGGGACGGGGGCTATCGGAGCCGGGCGAGGGCCCGACGGCAGGCCAGTGTGGCCTCCTCGAGGTCCCGCTCGGTATGGGCGAGGGAGACAAAGGCGGCCTCGAACTGGGAGGCCGCGAGAAAGACACCGTGCTCGAGCATGGCGTGGAAGAAGGCGGCGTAGCGTTTCGTGTCGGCCCGCTTGGCCGAGGCGTAATCGGTCACCGGTCCGTCGGTGAAAAACGCGGTGAGCATGGAGCCCACGCGATTGACCGTGACGGCAATTCCCGCGGAGCCCGCGGCCTCCGTGATCCCGCGCTCCAGCTGCGACCCCAGGCGCTCGAGCCGCTCGTAGACGCCCGGCTCGGCCAGAGCCCGGATCGTCGCGAGCCCGGCGGCGACCGCGAGCGGATTGCCGGAGAGCGTGCCGGCCTGGTACACGCCGCCTAGCGGGGCGATCTTTCCCATGATCGCGCGGGGGCCACCGTAGGCCCCGACCGGCAGACCTCCGCCGATGATCTTCCCGAGACAGGTCAGGTCGGGGCGGACGCCGTAGAGGGCCTGGGCGCCGCCCCGGGCCACGCGAAAGCCCGTGATCACCTCGTCAAAGATGAGCAGCGCCCCGTGGGTCGTGCAGAGCTCCCGCAGGCCGGCGAGAAATCCCGGGGCGGGCGGCACCACGCCCATGTTGCCCGCCACGGGCTCGACGATCACCGCTGCGATCTCCGCGCCCCGGTCTCTGAACAGCCGGCGCACCGCTTCCAGATCATTGAATGGCGCGGTCAGCGTGAGCGCGGCCAGCGCCGCGGGCACTCCCAGGCTGTCGGGAACGCCGAAGGTCGCCCCGCCCGATCCCGCCTTCACGAGGAGGCTGTCCGCGTGGCCGTGGTAGCAGCCGTCGAACTTGATGATGACATCACGTCCGGTCGCGCCGCGAGCGAGCCGGATCGCGCTCATCGCCGCCTCCGTGCCGGAGGACACGAGGCGGACCATCTCCATCGACGGATACGCCCCGGCGATCGCCTCCGCCATCTCCACCTCGCCGGGCGTCGGCGCGCCGTAGCTGGTTCCCCGCCTCAGCGCCTCTGATACCGCCTCCACCACGACCGGGGCGGCGTGGCCGAGGACCAGCGGCCCCCAGGAGCCCAAGAAGTCGAGATAGGTGCGACCGTCAACATCCACGATGCGGGCGCCCTCGGCGCGGGCCACGAAGAAGGGCGTGCCCCCCACGGCCCGGAAGGCGCGCACCGGGCTGTTGACGCCGCCGGGAATCACGCGCTGGGCCGAGTCGAAGAGGGATTCTGATGCGGACACGGGCGTGGTCAGGCCGTCTTCAGCTCGGAGGGCACGAAGTCGCGAGTCTCCGGATCCCAGACAAATACCCCAGCGTCCACCAGACGGCGCTCGACGACGGAGGCCACGATGTAGGCCGCCTCCGGATAGGCGGGCTCGCCGTTCATCAGGGCATTGCGCTTGTCGGTCTCCGAGAAGTAGGCGCCGGCGTCGATGTGCGAATGGTAGATCACCGTCACCCGGTAGCCTTGCGCTTCCCGCCGCCCGATGGCCAGCAGGTCCTTCGGGTCGATGAAGTACGCCGTCCGCGCGTCGCGCGGATGCCGCACGGGATCCTTGGCGTGCAGCTCGTTCTGGATGTTCCGGCACGGCAGCAGCAGCCGGTCGGCGGGCCCGGTCGGTCGCACCAGAACGACACCACAGCACTCGGCCGGATACTCCGCCTCGGCCTGCGCCCGGATGCGGGAGAACTCCTCGGCGGTGAGGATCATCCAGCCGCGGTCACTCTGTCCTGCCCCCCGGCGAGGGCGGGCCTGCCCCCGGCGAGGGCTGGAATAATCGACACCTCGTCGCCGTCCTTGAGCGTCGTCTGCAGCCCCTGCAGCGCCTCGATCGCCTCGCTGTTGACGTAGATGTTGACGTGGTGGTGCACCTCGCCCTGCTCGTTCCTCACGAGGCCCTTCAAGCCGGCAAACCGGCCCTCGAGCTCGTCGAGCAGCGCCTTGACGTCGGTCGCGTCGACGGCGATGCGGTC
This sequence comes from Candidatus Methylomirabilota bacterium, assembly GCA_035708525.1. Taxonomy (GTDB): domain Bacteria; phylum Methylomirabilota; class Methylomirabilia; order Rokubacteriales; family CSP1-6; genus DASSSH01. The sequence continues at coordinate 433 of DASSSH010000079.1, read as the reverse complement.
CTTGTTGTCCGTCGCCCGCCTGAACGGCGTTGGAATGTACACCTGCACGCTCATCCCTCGTCTCCTAGCGCTAGCGAATCTCGCTCAATGCGATGACGGCCCGGGCGCGAGGGCCCGCAGTCGCGCCGACGCTGGCTCGCCTGTACGCCGGCGCGCCCCGCGCGACCCCCCATCCCCCAGAGGGGGCTCGGGCGTGGGCAGTCGGCCCCCGATCGCGCGCTCGCCTCGCCCGGAGCGGAGCAACGCGACACGGCTCGCCATTCGGCGCTCTGCAGCCCCCGCGCCCGGGTCGCCGCCCCGCCACCGTATTCCACGAGCATCATCAGAAGGTCACGCTGAGATAGCGCTCCCCAGTATCGCACAGCACCGTGACCACGATCCGATCCGCGGCCAGCTTCTCGGCCACCTGGCAGGCTGCCCAGACGTTGGCGCC
>DASSSH010000078.1:0-58332 GCA_035708525.1 Candidatus Methylomirabilota bacterium | reverse complement strand
GAGGCCGCCGGGCTCGCCGCCGCGGCAGGCATGGATCCGGACGCCCTGGTGGCCGCCATCAAGCAGACGCGCCGCTGGTTCTGGGCCGATCCCGAGCGCCACCGCCAGGAGCGGGCCGACATGCTGGGGGCCTGGCGCAAGATCGCCGCCCATGCGCTCGCGTCCGTGGGGAGGCCGAGCGACGATCTGGCCGACTTCATCGCCGAGGGCTTCGCCGCCCTGCGCTGGCAGCGCATGCGCCTCTTCCCCGGCGTGTCAACAACCCTCGAGGTCCTGCGCGAGTGTGGCGTCGGCCTGGCACTCGTGACCAACGGCGACACCAGCCACCAGCGACGGAAGATCGAGGAGCAGGGCCTGGCGCGCTTCTTCGACCTCATCCTCATCGAGGGCGAGTTCGGCGTGGGCAAGCCCCACGAGTCGGTGTACCGCCACGCCCTTGGCACGCTGGCGGCGCGGCCGGAGGAGGCGTGGATGGTCGGCGACCACCTGGAATGGGATGTCGCCGCCCCTCAGCGGCTGGGTTTGCGGGGCGTCTGGGTCGACATTGAAGGGCAGGGCCTGCCGAGCGCGACGCCGGTCAAGCCCGACCGCATCATCCGCGCGTTCCCGGACCTGCTCGAGCCCGAGACGGCCTAGGCCAACTCCCGCAGCTCGAGGTGAGGTGGCCGGCACGCCGGGGGGCGCGCCGGCCGGAGAAGGCTTCCGTTGTGTTCACCCGCTGCCTGGGACCGTCGGCGCGAACACCGCCCATCATCTCGTCACGGCTTCATCTTTTGCGCTGATACCAGAGGTCTGCACGTTGACAAGACATGGCGTCGAAATTCCGAAGATGTCCAGGAACACGCTCCGTACGAGCATGTATGCCATGTTGACATCTTGTTCGAGATCTGCATCGAGGAATTCCCTTGTCGACTCTGAGATAACTGGAGTCTCGTGGATCTGAACTCCTCGTGCGACGCAAAGCGCCCTGACGTGCCCGTAGTATCCTTCGGACCAGGGGGCCCTAGGGGAGCTCATTAACAGCCTCCTATCTCCTCCTTCACGAAAATATTTCTCAAACTGCAGGAACCTCTTGGATTTGGTTTCTGTAAGAATCAGGAGCGCGCCATTGTGGCCGCGCTTCAGCAGCATTTCGAGGTACGCGGGGATCCTCTCGAGAGGCACTGTCCTGAACGGGCGCCGAGCGACACGCACTGCCCATACCACGCCAATGGTGAACAGGAGCACTGACAACGCTCCAATTAGGACGATTCCCCCGTTCATTTGAGAAAGCCCACGACTCGATGGATCCTACCCCGTAGAGGTAAGGTGGACTGCATAGACCCCCTGCTACCGAGTCGAGTGTGGCCGCATTCGTGAAGTGGAGCCCTAGTCTAGCTTCGCCGAAATGGTCTTACGCAGACCTCGACACAGATCGTTATCACAAAGCAGATGCCAGCTATCCACATCAATGCGCTTAACCTAAAGTTTTCCGCCTGGGTCAGATAGACGATCGAGCCATGGGTATTGAGCCGGTAGATCCGGCCAATACTGGAGTCCGCTATGGTGGGCCGCGTGGAGTCGTAGTACATCCACAAGAACATCGCCGTGAACCACAAAGCAACGGAAACGCACGCTGCAGTACCCTCAAGAACTTTCAAAGAACGAACGCCTCGGTTCTTGCCTGATGCGTTGCTGGCATTCATCATATTTTGCCCCAGAATAACGGAACATCGGGCCCTGTGCTCGAGGACTCGTCGCTCCGCAGTATTTCACCCAAGACGATCATCGCCCTCGGCCCTTTTTCCCCCTCACAGGGGGTGGGACACCGAGGACACCTTCCCACAACTGTCAGATCAAATCCTAACTTCTACATATGAGCGAACCGTCGCGACCGCATTAGATGGGTGAAAATCACCCATTCAATGGGTAGAATATACCCATGCTGCGACGGCATATCACCGAGACGGTAAGGGCAGCCCTCCGGGACACCCCCGTGGTGCTCCTCGTCGGCCCGCGCCAAGCGGGGAAGTCGACGCTCGCCCAGACGCTTGTCCCGGCGGACCGCTACGTCACCCTGGACGAGGCCACCACCCTGGCGGCGGCCCAGGGAGATCCCACAGGCTTCCTCGCGCCGTTCAACGAGCTGACCGTCATCGACGAGGTGCAGCGGGCGCCAGATCTGCTCCTCGCCGTCAAGGTCGCCGTCGATCGTCGGCGCAGGCCCGGCCGCTTCCTGCTCACGGGGTCGGCCAACGTGCTCGTCGTCCCCCGGGTCTCGGAGTCTCTCGCCGGACGCATGGAGCTCCTCACCCTCTACCCGCTGTCCCAGGGAGAGATCGAGGGCCGGCGCGAGGACTTTCTGGACGCGGCCTTCGCCGCTCGCCTCCCGAAGGCGCCGAGCGCCCCGGACCGCACCGAGATCGCGCGACGGATCCTCCGCGGTGGCTTTCCGGAGGCCTACGGTCGGCCCGAGGCCCGTCGGCGGCGGTGGTTCACGTCGTACGTCACGGCGGTCCTCGAGCGGGATGTCCGAGAACTGGCCCAGATTGAGAAGCTCACGGCGATGCCCGATCTGCTGACGCTCCTGGCGTCACGGACGGCGAGCTTGCTGAACCTGGCCGACATTGGCCGGGGCATCGGGCTCCCGTACGCCACGCTCCAGCGCTACATGACCCTGCTCCAGACGACGTTCCTCGTCCGGCTGATGCCGGCATGGGCTACGAATCTCGGGAGCCGGGTCACGAAGGCACCAAAGGTCGCCTTCGTCGACACGGGGCTCGCCGCGGCGCTGCTCCAGTTGACCGAGGCGCGCCTACTGGGCGAGCCGGTACTGTGGGGAGGCCTGCTCGAGAACTTCGTCGGGCTCGAGCTGCTCAAGCAGGGGTCCTGGCACCCAGACCCCCCGCAGCTCTTTCACTTCCGAACGCCCAAGGGGGCCGAGGTGGATCTCGTTCTCGAGCGGAACGGCCACGTCGTCGGCGTCGAGGTGCGATCCGCCCAGACCGTGACCGCCGAGGACTTCAAGGGACTCAAGGCGCTGGCCGAGTTGGCCGGGCGTCGGTTCCATCGCGGCTTCGTGCTCTACCTCGGGCACCAGGCCGCGGCCTTCGGTCCGAACCTTCAAGCGGTCCCGCTCACGGCGCTGTGGGAGTGGTGAACGCATCGGGTGGAGCATGAGCAGCGTGTTCCGGGAGAGCAGGCCTGGCCGCCCGCCCGGTGCTAGGGCTTGGGTGGCTGGACGACGATGGTGCGGAGCGTAGCGAGGTATTTGCGCGCGACCCGCTGGACATCGGCCGCCGTGACCGCGCGCACCTGCTGCACGTAGCGGTCGAGATACTCGTAGCCGACGCCGTCGATCTCGTAGGCAGCCAGGTACCAGGCCTGCCGGGCATTGGTACGCCGGTCCATGGCGAGGTTGCCGAGCAGGTAGCTCTTGGCCACCTGCAGCTCCTCCTCCGGAACGGGCTCACGCTGGACACGGTCGAGCTCGCCCTTGAGCGCGGCCTCGGACTTGGCGGCGTTCTCGGGCGCCGTCCCGATCGAGGCGAGCAGATAGCTGGTCTCGACGCGCGCGGGCAGCTGGGTCGCCGTCGTGTAGGCGAGCCCCTGCTTGTCGCGCAGCTCGGAGAAGAAGCGGCCCGCCATGCCGCCACCCAGCACCGTGCTCAGCACCTTGACGGCCGGATAGTTGGGATCGGTGAGCGACGGAGCGAGGGAGCCCATCAGGATCTGCGCCTGCGCGCCCGGGACTATCAGCACCTCGCGGGTCGCCGCCGGCGCTGGCGGCTTCGCGGCCGGCACCGGCGGCACCGCACCGGGCGTCATCTCTCCGAAGAGTCGCTTGGCCTGCGCCACCACTTCGGCCGACTTCACCCGCCCGCTCACCGCCAGGACCAGGCCCCCCGGCACGTAGTGACGCCGGTAATGGGCGAGCAGCGCGGCGCGGTCGATCCGCTCGACGCTGTCCTTGAGCCCGATCGGGTCCCACGCGTACGGATGGGGCCTGAAGATCCGGTCGGTCAGCGTGTCGAGGCCGACGTCGTAGGGCTTGTCCCCTCGGTTGCGGATCTGGCGGACGAGAAAATCGCGTACCGCCTGGAGCGTGCCGTCGGGCATGGACGGGTGGAGCGCCACATCGGCCACCAGCTCCAGCAGCTCGACCCAGTAGCGCGACAGCGCGGTGGCGGCGATCTCGGAGGCATCCACGTCGCCCGTGGCCTCGATGCTACCGCCCATGCGATCGGCCGCCTCGACGATCTGCACGCCGCTGCGCGTGTCGGTGCCGCGCACCATCATGAGCTGGAGGAGATTGGAGATGCCGGCGGTCTGCCGGCTCTCCCAGCGCGTTCCCATCTTGACCATCAGGGAAACCGCCACCACGGGGGCGGTTGGGTTCTCCCGCACCAGCACCGTGAGGCCGTTGGGCAGCCGCGTACGCGTGACGCCGGTGCTCTGGGCGAGGGCCGGCGCCGCGCCGAGGGCGAGCAGCAGCCCCAGGGCTATTCCGGCCCGCAGCGGCCTCATCTGGTCCCCTTCGGCACGAAGGCCAGCCGCGCGTAGTCGCCGCGCGAGAGGAAGCGGCGGGCGGCGTCGCGGATCTGCTCACGCGTGATCTGCCGCAGGCGATCCACGTAGCGCAGCTCGGCCTCGAGGCTCCACGTCGTCTCCGCGATGCCGTAGGCGTAGGCCAGGCCCTCGGAGGTCTCGGTGTCGAAGGCGTGCTGGGCCTCGAACTTGATCACCGCCAGCTGGCGCTCCTCCTCGGTAGGGCCCGTCGCCTGCATCTTCTCGATCTCTTCCAGGATGATCCGCTCGACGCGAGCCAGATCCTTTGCCTCGAGCTCCGCGCGCAGGCTCACGATGCCCCCACCCATCAGGGCGGCGTAGCTCATGGTGATGCTGGAGACGAGGCCCTCCTCGTCACGCAGCCGCTTGGTCAGGCGGGCGCTGTCCGTGCCGGCGAGGATCGTCGTGACGAGATCAACGGCATCCCCGTTGGGATCGTCCGAGCGCGGCGCCTGCCAGCCCAGGGCGAGATGGGCCTGCTGCTCGGCCCGCTCGACCTGACGCCGGAGCATGCCCTTCAGCGGCGCCGGCGCCGGAGCCGGCACGGGTCGATACCCGGTCCGGGGCAGGCGACCGAACGTGCGGTCCACGGCCGCGCGGACCACCTTAGGATCCACGGGCCCGACGACGACCAGGGTCATGTTCTCGGGCGTGTAGTAGTGGCGGTTGAAGGCGCGCAGCTTGTCCTGGGTGGCCGCATTCATGGTCGCGGGCGTGCCGAGGACCGGGCGGCCGTAAGGATTGCCGTCGAAGACCATGCCGTACAGCTGGCGGATGATGGCGCTCTTGGGATTGTCGGCCTCGATGCGCGCTTCCTCGAAGATCACCTCGCGCTCCCGCGCGATCTCCTGGGGATCGAAGGTGGAGCGGACGGCCATGTCCGCGAGCAGCTCGACGCCGGTGCCGAGCGCCTCGCTGGGCAGGATCAGGTAGAACGTCGTGTAGTCGAACGAGGTCACGGCGTTGGAGCGGCCGCCCACGCCCTCGACGGCGCGGTCGATGTAGCCCGGGCCCCACTTGTCGGTGCCCTTGAAGAGCATGTGTTCCTGGAAGTGGGCGTAGCCGAGCTGGTCCGGCTGCTCGTAGCGGACGCCCACGCCGACCCACAGGTAGACGGCGACGATGTCGGAGGCGCGGTGGTCCTGGATGATGAGCCTGAGACCGTTCGGGAGAATCTCGCGGCTGGGTGGGGGAAGCTCGACATCCGGCGCCCCTCCGGGCGCGCCCCGCATGGCCGCGCAGCCGGCGCCGGCTGCGGCCAGCGCCACGATCGCGAGCGCGGCCCGCGCGGCCCGGATCAGGGAGGAGGCCATGCGCGGCATTCTACTACAGCCCTACGGCTCGCAGGGCTCACGCAGATCTGCGCCGAAGACTTTGAGCAGCCGCTCACCGTGCGTCGGATGCACGGAGAGCTGGGCGGCCACGGTCTCCGCGGAGGCTCCGGTGCGGATCGCGAGGGCGCAGAACTGGATCTGCTCGGCGGCCGCGTAGGAGACCATCTGGGCGCCCAGCAGGCGCTTCGTCGCATCATCGAACACCAGCTTGAGATAGCCTCCGTCCTCGCCGCTGGCCACGCCGTTGGAGGCCCCGCGCGTGTCGTGGCGCGCCACGGCGCACTTGATGCCGCGCGCCTCGGTCTCGCGATGCGAGGGCCCGACCGAGGCGGCCTCGGGCGTCGTGAAGATCACTTGCGGGATGACCGTCTCGTCGGCACGCACGGAATCGCCCTTCAGGGCGTTGAGCGCGGCGATGCGTCCCTCGTAGGCGGCGACCGGCGTGAGCTGGCGGCGGCCCGCCGCGTCTCCCGCGGCGTAGATGTGGGGGACCGAGCTGCGAAGATAGGGCGTGACCTTGAGGCCGAGCCCCGCGGTCTCGAGCCCGAGACGCTCGGCGCCCAGCATCGCCGGGCGAAATCGTCGGCCCACGGCGAAACAGACGACGGCGCTCGTGACCACGCCGCCGCCATCGAGATGGGCGGTGATCGCGCCGGGTCGCCCCTCGAGCCGCGCGAGCCGCGCATTGAGCCGGAAGGTCACGCCCCGGATCTCGAGGATCTTGCGGAGATAGCCTGCCACGTCGGCGTCGAGCCCTGGGACGATCTCGCTGTCGCGACCGATCACCGTGACCGCCGCGCCGAGGTCGCAGAAGGCGCTCGCCATCTCGAGCCCGATGACGCCGGCGCCGACCAGGGTCAGGCTCGAAGGAAAGGCGGGGAGGAAGAGGAGCTCGTCGGAGGTGATGCCGAGCTCATGCCCCGGGATGTCGGGGATCACGGGCTCGGAGCCGGCGGCGATGAGAATCTTCTCCCCGGCCAGGCGCGTCCCGTCGACCTCGATCGTGTGCGCGTCCACGAACCGCGCGTGCCCGAGGGCGACGCGCGCGCCCGTCTTCTCCATCGCGGGCACCGGCGGCTGGAACGTCGCGACGATCTGGCGCAGGCGGGCGACCACCGTGGGCCAGTCCAGCCGGACGCCGTCGGTCAAGCTGCCATACTTCGCTGCCTCCCGCACCACCCGGTGGATTCGACCGGCCTTGACCAAGGCCTTCTTCGGAATTCAGCCGCGATTGACGCAGGTGCCCCCGAGCGGCCCCCGGTCCACGAGGGCGACGCGCACTCCGGCCTTGGTGGCGGCCTTGAGGGCATTGATGCCGGCAGCCCCGCCACCGATCACGAGCAGGTCGTAACGGTCCATAGGCCCACCTCCAGCGGTGAGATGCAGCGGCGGGGGCCGGCGGAGCGCCTGACTCGGCCCAGGGTCAGACCGGAATCGCGGCGCCCGACACGGCGGCGGCTTGATCCGAGGCCAGGAAGGCGATGACTTCGGCCACGCTCGCGGGGCTCACCCAGCCCGAGCGGTCGGCGTCCGGCATCGCCGAACGATTGGCCGGCGTGTCCATCGTGCTCGGCAGCACGGCGTTGACGGTGATGCCGTGCTGCCTCACCTCCTGGGCGAGCGCCTGGGTCAGCGTGATCACGCCCGCCTTGGACACGGTGTAGGCGATGATCCCGCCCATGGGCGGGATCACGGCGCGGGAGGCGATATTGATGATGCGACCCGAGCGGGCCGCCATCATCGCCGGCAGGACGCCGCGACAGCCGACGAAGGCTGAGGTGAGGTTGAGCGTGAGCATGCGCTGCCAGTCGGCCAGCGAGGTCGAGGCCAGGTCGCCGCCGGCAAAGCCGCCGACGCCGTTGACGAGGACGTCGACGCGGCGATGGCGATCGAGCACGCCCCGGACGAACTCCCCGAACTGCCGCTCATCGGTCACGTCGGCCCGGGTCGCGTCGAGACGCGAGCGCAGCGAGGGATCGAGGCCGGCGCGCAGCCCTCCGAGCTCGGACTCCACCGCATAGGGGACGCAGACCACGGCGCCGGCGGAGAGCAGGCGCCCGGAGACAGCTCGGCCGAGGGCGCCCGTGCCGCCCGAGACGATCGCCACGCGGCCCGTCATGTGTGCCGCTCGGCGAAGGTCTGGGCCCGAGCGGCGAGCTCGAAATCGAGCGCGGTGATCCCCTTGGCGTCGTGGGTGACGAGGTCCATGGTCACGCGGTTGTAGACGTTGAACCACTCGGGGTGGTGCTTGAACTCCTCAGCCGCCCACGCCACGTCGGTCATGAAGGCGAAGGCCTTGGCGAAGTCCTTGAAGACGAAGGCCTTGTGCAGCTTGCCGTGCTCGACGCGCCACCCGGGCAGCGTCTCCAGGCGGCGCGCGATCTCCTCTTCGGTCAGGCGAGCGGGTCGGGGCACGGACTAACCAGGATCGCGGAGTACGGTGAGACACGGATGACGGGGCTCGGGCGCGGAGGTTCCGGGAGCGCCGCTGCACGGCGAGCCGTGTCCCGTTGCTCCGCTCCGGGCGGGGCGAGCGCGCGATCGCGGATCGAGTGCTGGCGCCCGAGCCCCCGCTGGGGGATGGGGGGTCGCGCGAGCCACGCCCGAGCGAGCGCCGGCGTACAGGCGAGCCATCGCCGGCGCGAGCGGGACCCCCGTGCCCGGGCACCGGCGTCGACGTATGTCACGAGACTCATGAGCCGGCGGCGGGCGCGCCCATGATGGCCGACCGCTGGATGTCCTCGTAGCGCACCTTGGCGACGTCGAAGGCCTCGAGGTTGTCCACGAGCTTCTTGAAGGTCTGCTCGAAGCTCGGCAGCGTCTTGCGCTGCCGCGTCAACGGCGTCGTCCTCGCCAGGACGAAGTTCTTCACGTACGGGTGGTTGATCCCCCGCTTCTTGATCTTGGTGACCACCGCGCCCAGCGCCACGTCCGCCGCGCGAACCAGCTCGGCGCGCTCCTCCCGCTCCTTGTATGTCCGGGGGAAGTGGCCCTTGAGGAACTTGTCCACACGGCGCAGGATCGGCGCGAAGGCGCCGCCGGCGAAGCGCTTGTTCTCCTCGTAGAGGAGCCCCAGCGTGATGAAGTGCGCCGACTCGAACTGGAAGCTGTAATCCTCCTCCCCCGAGTCCGGCTCCTCCTTGATCAGCCCGCGGTACATGCGGATGACCTCGAGGGACTTCTCTTTGAGGTTATGGGCCTTCTCCGTGTTGAGCGCGAGGATCTGGAAGGCGACCTCGTGCTCCGGCACCAGGATGGCCGGGATCCACTTGGATTTGAGCTTCTCGAGCACCGCGCGCCGGTGGTTGCCGTTGGGTGTCCAGTAGAGCCCCGGCTTGACCGACATGACCACGATCGGATCCACGAAGCGGTCGATCTTCTTCACGACGTCCTGCAGCCGCTTGACATGGGCGGGGGAGAGGTCGCGCTGGTAGGGGGTCGGCTCGACTGTGCTCATGGGCAAGAGACAGAAGATCTGCCAGTGATCGCCGACGGGCTCGCGGTAGATCGCCAGGGCGTGACCGCCGTCCTTCTCGACCTGCTCGGCGAGCGCCACCGCCTGCTTGGAGGGCTCGTCGTCCTCGGGGAAGACCGCCCAGCGCGCCATGGCCCGAGATTATGCCCGAACGACCCCGACGCCGGAAGGGCGGGCCTGGCCGCGCCGCAGGACCGTGTCGCGGAGGCTGCCGTAGATCCCCGACGGCAGGAAGATGATGAAGACGATCAGGGCGATGCCGTAGATCGTCTCGGCCATGCCGATGAACTTGACGCCGAAGACCACGCGCAGGTACTCGCTGAGCGCGATGGTGAGCGCGGTCCCGACGGTCGGGCCGAGGAGGGAGTACATCCCGCCGAGCACCACGGCGAAGACGATGCGCAGCGAAACGCCGATGCCCGCCAGGGTCTCGGGGTTGACGTAGGTGATGTACTGGGCGTACACGACGCCGCCGGCCGCCGTCAGGGCCGCCGACAGCATGGCGATGCCGACCTTGAAGCGCCCGACGTGGATCCCGACTGAGGCCGCGGCCGTCTCGTCTTCCCCGATGGCTTCCAGCGCCGAGCGCGCCATGCTGCGGTCCAGTCGGCGCCACACCCACAGGCCCCCGAGCCAGATCAGGAGGGAGGCGTAGTAGAAGACTCGCTTGTCGGTGAACTGCGCGGCCCAGAGGCTCGTGTCGGCCGGCGCCGCCTTCAAGGTCAGCCCGAGAGAGCCGCCCGTCCAGTCGCGCTCGGCGATGATCAGGAGTCGGATCACCTCGCCGATCGCCAGGGTCACGAGGGCAAAGTAGTGTCCGATGATCCCGAAGCGCGAGCACGGATAGGCGACCACAAAGGCCAGCGCCATGGCCAGCGCCGCCGCCGCCAGCGCGCCCAGCCAGGGCGTGAGGCCATAGAAGTTCCACAGCAGCGTGGTCGCGTAGGCGCCCACCCCGAGGAACGCCCCGTGCCCCAGCGAGACCAGACCGAAGCGGCCCATGAGTGACCAGGCCTGGCCGATGAAGGACCAGATGAAGATCTGGATCACCACGTGGAGCACGTACTGCCGCATCCCGCCCATCGGGATGAACGGACCCAGGGCGATCAGGGCCAGGAGCACGGCAGCCATCCACCGGCCCATCAGCGCTCCCGTCTGGTCAGAATACCGCCCGGCCGGATGAACATCAGCACGATGAACAGCGCGAACGCGATGACGTAGCCCATCTCGGTGGACCAGAGCACGCCGCCGATCGAGATGATCTCGCTCAGGATGAAGGACGCGATGAAGGCGCCCACCATGTTGCCGAGACCGCCGAGCACGCAGATCATGAACGTGATTGGCCCGAAGGCCGCGCCGAAGTACGGGTGCACCGAATACTGGATGCTGAGCAGCGCGGCGGCCACGCCGGCCAGGGCGCCACCCACCGCGGAGGTGACGATGTAGATCCGCTGAGGATTAGCGCCCATGAGGGCCATCGCGCCCCGGTCCTGGGAGACCGCGCGGATCGCGGTGCCGATGAAAGTCCGGGTCAGGAACAGGTAGAGCCCGATCATCACGAGAATCGCGAGCACGAAGGAGGCGAGCCGCGCGAACGAGAGGAAGACCCCGCCCACCTCGAGGATCGGCAGCGTGAGCCGGATCGAGCGATGGTCCGTAGTCCAGAGGAAGGTGGCAAAAGACTGGATGAAGAACAGCAGGCCGCCCGTGGCCAGGAGCTGGTTGACCGGCGGGCTGTTGAGGATGGGCGTGATGATCAGCAGGTGCACGCCGACTCCCAGCAGCACACCCAGCCCGACCCCGCCGATCCCTCCCAGCCACACGGGCCAGCCCTGGACCATGACGAGGTAGTAGACCAGGTACATGGCGAGCATCACCAGGTCCACGTAGGCGATCCACACGATGTCGAGCACCCCGAAGATCAGGTTGAGCCCGAGCGCGAGCAGGGCCAGGACTCCGCCCAGCAGGACGCCGTTGACCGCCGCCTCCAGCAAGAAGATGGGATCGATCATGTTTCCCTACTGGGCCTCGCAGAATCCGATCTGGCACGGGTCCGGAGGCGGGGGCCCCAGGAGCGCCGATGCTGGGCGAGCCGCAGAACGTCGTGGGGCTGGGGCCCCGCCGTGCGAGGCGAGCGGATCTGAGAACAGAGCCGTGTCCCGTTGCTCCGCTCCGGGCGGGGTGAGCGCGCGATCGCGGGCCGACTGCCCACACCCGAGCCCCCGCTGGGGGATGGGGGGTCGCGCGAGGCCCGCCCGAGCGAGCGGCGGCGTACAGGCGAGCCATCGCCGGCGCGACTGAGGCCCCTGCATCCGGACCCGGCCATGATGGAATTCGGTGAGAGCCATCAGAGCCCCACGTAGGCCTTGCGGACGAAATCCTGCTCGGAGAGCTGATCCGCACGGCCCTCCATCTTGATCCGACCCACCTCGAGCAGGTAGGCGCGATCGACGAGCTTGAGCACCTGGCGGACGTTCTGCTCCACGACGAGGATCGTGTAGCCCTCCTCGCGGATCCGGCGGATGAGGTCGAAGACCTTCAGCACCATGACCGGCGCCAGGCCCATGGACGGCTCGTCGAAGAGGATCAGCTTCGGGCGGGACATCAGCGCGCGGCCGATGGCCAGCATCTGCTGCTCGCCTCCCGAGAGGCTGCCTGCCCGCTGCTTCTGTCGATCGGCCAGAACGGGGAAGAGGGCGTACACGCGCGCCAGACTCTCGCGGTAGGCCTGCCGAGCCCCCGCCAGGAACGCGCCCATCTTCAGATTGTCCTGCACGGTGAGCCCGGGGAAGAGCCGGCGCCCCTCGGGCACGTGGGCGATGCCGTGGCCGACGATGGCGTAGGCTGGGCGTCCGGTCATCGGCTCGCCCTCGAACACCAGCTCGCCTGCGCGCGGCGCGATCACGCCCGAGATGACGCGTAACAGCGTCGTCTTGCCCGCGCCGTTAGGACCGACGACGGCTACCGCCTCGCCGCGGTCCACGCGGAGGGTGACGTCCCAGAGGGCGGTGAAGTGGCCGTAGCCCGCGGTGACGGCGCGGAGCTCGAGCATGTTCATGCCAGCACGATCTTCTCGCCCAGGTAGGCCTCGATCACCTTGGAATCCTCGGCGACGACCGCGGGCGGTCCCTCGGCGATCTTCTCCCCGTGGTCCAGGACCACGACGCGGTCGACCACGCGCATCAGCGTGGCCATGATGTGCTCGACCCAGACGATGGTGATGCCGAGCTCCCCGCGAACGCGCCGGAGCATCTCGGCCGCGCTGGCCATCTCGGTCGGGTCCAGGCCGCCCAGGCTCTCGTCGGCCAGGAGCAGCTTGGGCCCTGTGGCGAGCGCCCGCGCCAGCTCGAGCTTCTTGAGCCCGCCTGCGCCGAGCAGCGTGGGCGAGGCGTCGGCGTTGGTCGGAAGCCCGACGAGCTCCAGGACCTCGCGAGCTTTGGCGCGCGCCTCCACCTCGGTGTTGCGCCGGGCGGCGCCGAAGTGGGCCGCGACGGCCACATTCTCGAGGATCGAGAGCTTCCGGAACGGCCGTGGGATCTGGAACGTCCGGGCGAGACCGCGGTGGCAGATCGCGTCGGGGGTGAGGCCGGTGACCTCGTGGCCGAGGAAGCGGACGGAGCCGGACGAGGGCGTCAAAGCCCCGGAGATGCAGTTGAAGCAGGTGGTCTTGCCGGAGCCGTTCGGGCCGATCAGGCCGAGGATCTCACCCTCGTGGACCTCGAAGGAAACGTCGGCCAGGGCGCTGAAGCCGCCGAAGCGCTTCGTCAGTCGGCTTACGGTGAGCATGCTCGGGCGCGGTCGGCGCGCTCGTCTCGGGCGCTGGCGGCGCCGGCGCGATCGGGCTGTCGGAGAGAGGATTCGGAGGGGGCCGGCGAGGCCCCCTCCGATGGATTCCTATCGCGCCGCAAACGGCGATGAAGCCGGCAGCAGCACGGGCGGGTTCGCCAGGCTCGCCACGACCGGTGGGTAGACGTGCTTGAACTCCCCGTCCACGACTTGGAAAACTGCCGCGATCGCCCGCATGTTCTGGCCGGCCATGGGATGGCCGGGCGGATAGAACTTCACGCCGTAGCCCTGCATGGTGCCGCCCTCGGGGATGTCGGTCTCGCGGGCTGCCGCCGCCAGGGCTTCGGGGCTGAAACCGCCGTGCTTCTGGATCGCGCGTGGCACGACGTCGTTCAGGAGGATCCAGATGTTGTTGAAGCCCATGGACACGTGAGGCGCGACCTGGCCGGCGGGGATGGCGGGCTCGAAGGCCTTGTAGCGCTTGAGCATCTCCTGGGTGAGCTCGGCGAGGCCCGGCTTGAGCTTCTTGGGATCTACGAGCTGCGAGGCCGGCGGGTCGACCGTGGTGAAGCCCTCCACCTCGTTGCCGAAGGCTTCCTTGAGCTTGGCCAGCTGGCTGTGGCCCGCGCCGTGGCCGACATAGATCTTCATCCGCAGCCCCTGCTCCTTGGACTGGCGCAGAAATAGCGCGATGTCCGGGTTGTAGCCCGTATGGAAGATGACGTCGGGCCGGGCGGCGCGCAGCTTGGTCACCAGCGAGGAGAGATCGGGCGCCTGGGCCGAGTACCCTTCCTTCAGCATGATCTGCATGCCCTGCTTCTTGGCCTCGGCCTCGTTCGAGGACGCGACGCCGGCCCCGTAGGGGCCGTCCTCGTAGATGATGGCGATGCGCACGTCCTTGACGGCCTTCTTCAGCTTGTCCTGCGAGTAGTGCGCGACATAGCGGACGGAATTCTCGCCGAACAGCCCGCTATTGGTCTGCGGGCGGAACGTGTACTGGAGATTCCGGTCCTTCACGACGGCGTCGGCGATGGCGGTGGTGATCCACAGGAACTTCTTCTGCTTGTCCACTTTTTCGGCGAGCGGAACTGCGTGGGCGCTGGAATAAATGCCCGCGAGGATGTCGACCTTCTCCACGTTCAGCAGCCGCTCGGCCTCGTTGATGGCGGCCTCGGTCTTGGACTGGCCGTCGGCGTCCACCTGGACGATCTTGTACTTGCCGAGCACGCCGCCCTTTTCATTCACGTAATCGATGATCGACTTGGCGCCGCGGAAGCAATTGAGCGAGCCCGCAGCCGAGAACGGACCGGTATGGTCGTAGAGGGTGCCGATCTTGATGGTCTGTCCCTGGGCATGGGCGCGAAGCACCCACGGCCCCGCGGCGACACCGGCCGCCGCCAGGGAGGCCGCCCCGAGGAACTCCCGACGCGTCTGTTTACCCATCGTATCTCCTCCTCGTCTGTGTGCCCTCCCCGGAGGTCTCCTGCGCCGGAGGTGTCGGGGACGGTTGGGGATCCGGTTCGCGCCGCCAGACTCTACACCGAGTGGGGCTCCCGGTAAACCCCCCCCTCGGCTCTCAGGGCCGCTCGGCCAGCACCAGCCACTCGAGCCCCTGCCGGCGCTCGACCGAGCGAGCCGGGGGACCCGCGTGGAGAATCCGGAACCCCCCTGCCAATACGCGCTCGATCTCCGGCCGCGCGACCGGGAACGGCGGCCCGTCGGTACCATCGCGCAGCGGGTAGAAGCACGCCAGCAGCCGGCCGCCGGGCCTGAGGATCGTCTGGATGACCCGTATGTACTCCTCCCGCCGCGCCGGGTCGATGGCGCAGAAGCAGGTGTACTCCCAGACGCCGTCGAAGAAGCCGGGGTAGTCCTTGGCGAGCGTGAAGACATCGCGCCGCTCCATGACCACGCCCACGCCCTCCCTGAAGGCCAGCTGCCGCGCCTCGGTCACGGCGGCCTCGGCGAAGTCGAAGCCCCAGGCGCGGTAGCCACGGCGCGCGAGCAGGCGGCAGTCGTGCCCACGGCCGCACCCTGGGACCGCGATCCGGGGCGGCCCGCCGCCCGTGCCGGCTGGAAAGCTCCCGCCTGCGTTCAACCACGCCTCGAGGCCCGGCGCCGGGGTGCCGATCTCCCAGCCGTCGTTGCCGCCGGCGTAGAGCTGCTCCCAGAAGGCCGGGGCGCTTACCGGCGGGCGATCCGGTTCCAATCCAGTCCCTCGAAATCGGCGATGGCGGCCTCCGCGCCCGCGGCCCGCAGCTCCTCCGCGGTGTGCGCGGTGGTCACCCCGATGGCCCGCATGCCGGCGCTCCGAGCCGCCTGGACGCCCACCACCGAATCCTCGAACACCACGCAGGTCGACGGCAGCGCCCGCAGCCGGCGGGCCGCCTGGACGTAGACCTCCGGATCCGGTTTGCCCTGCGTGACGTCGTCCGCGGTGACGATGACGTCGAAATGCGCGCGCAGCCCCAGCTCGTCGAGCAGCCGCTCACAGTCGAAGCGCGAGGCGGAGGTGCCGATGGCCCGCGGCACGCCCAGCCGACTCAGGGCCTCGACGAAGGCCGTCGCGCCGGGCACCGTCTCCAGCCCGTGCTCTGCCAGCTCGACGTAGAGATCACGCTTGCGCTGAGCCAGCCGGCGTGCCTCTGCCGGTCTCACCGCGCGCCCGAGCAGGAGCGGGATGGCCTCCTCGCCGGGGCGGCCGATGGTGAGCCGCCAGAACTCGGGATGGGTGGGGCTGGCGCCCAGCTCGTCCAAGAGCGTCCGCCAGGCGCGACGGTGATGGGCGCCGGAGTCCACGAGGACGCCGTCCATGTCGAAGATGACGGCCTGAGTCATTGGCCTCTCACTCTGCCCTCATACGACATCAGCTCGAGGAGGTTGCCGTCGGGATCGCGGAAGTACACCGAGGTGCCCTCGACGCCGCGGGCCCCGAAGCGCTTGACCGGCCCGATCTCGATGGGCACGTCGTACTCCTTGAGCCGCTCGATCGCGGTGTCGATCGGCCCGTCCCAGACGAAGCAGAGATCCTCGGAGCCGGGCTGGGGATTGCGGGCTTCCGGATTCACGGCCTGGCCCGCCTGGTGGACATTGAGCATGTTGCGGCCCGCCCTCAGCGACGGGAAGCGGCGCCGGCCCTGCCGCCATTCCTCCACGCCCAGCCACTGGCAGCCGAGGACTTCCCTGTAGAAGGCGAGCGCCCGCTCGAAGTCGCGCACGACGAGCACCACGTGATCGATCGCCGAAATCATCTCACCGGATGTCCGCAGATGGGGGAGTGCGGGGGCCATTTCTGGGCCCCCGCAGATGAATGATGGACGGGGTCAGTGGGCACGTGGGTGACGTGGCACGGTGCGGGGGCCATTTCTGGGCCCCCGCGGATGAAGATACGGGGACCGGGAGTCGCGCGTCATTTCAGTCGGTAGAGGGGTGCCAGTAAATGAAATGTCTCTCGCGCCACCCGCGCGTAATCCCGCTGCGACCAGCGCGCCGCGTCCGCGGCCGGGATGGCGCGCCCGAGGATGAGCTGCCCGTCACGCGTGCGGGTGAGCTCGTCCCCGAGCTGAGCGACGGCATCCGGCGGCAGCTCGGCCAGCAGGGCCGCGGGTCTCTCGTCGTGCTCGTTTTTGAACCAGCCCAGGCCCTTGGCGCGGCGGAAGACGGGTACCAGGCGCGGGGCGTGGCGCTTCCACGCCGCCACCCACCGCTTCTTCTGCGCGTGCTCCGGCCCGGCCTCGAAGAGGAAACGGACCGCGTTGCGCGAGACGGCGACCTTGAAGTGACAGTGCTTCTTGTAGCCGCGCTTGTCGAGCGCGAAGGCCACCCACGTATCGTCCGGCGGGTTGACGGTGCGGCGGGCGTGCTTGGCGACGTGGGCGAACGCCTGGTCACCCCCGATGCGCGTCACATCGGACAGCAGATCGCGCCCGACCGCCTCGAGCTTGGGCCTGATGCGGCCCTTGATGGCCTCCATGCGCGGCCTGAAGCCCTGGATCTCGAACACCTTGAAGTCGGACGGCGTGAAACCGGGAAACGACATGCCGCACCTCCTCCTACGTGACGCCCGATGAATTCGGACTAAGGCTCATACCGGATTCCATATGCCGGGCCAAATAACGAGCCAGACGAGGCCCGAGGGAGGAGCCGACCGGAGCGTACGTGGCTGTTCGAGCTGAGCCGCGGAGCGGCGAGGCGAGGGCTGAGTAGATCGCACGTGAGGATCGGCGACGACCGAGAACGTGGCAGTTCGAGCCGAGCCGCGATGCGGCGAGGTGAGGGCTGAGTGAATCGGGCGAAGTTAGTTGGGACGGCATTAGCGGACGGGATCGAGATGGATGGCCACGGCCCGGGCCGGTCGGCTGCCGGCATTGCGCACGTTGTGCTCGTGGTGCGCCGGCCGCCAGACCGCTTCGCCGGCCTTGAGACGGGTGGTCCCACCTCCGGCTGATTCCGACAGCTCCCCTTCGAGCACGTAGATGATGGTCGGACCCGGGTGCCGGTGGGTGCCGGTCTCGGCGCCGGGCTCCCAGTGATCATCGTTGACCTGAACGCCGGCCTTCGGCGGGATGTCCTCGGCCACGGTTCGGAGCAGCACCTTCGTCCACATCCGCGCGCGCGGCTGGGCCAGTGTCTGGCCGCTCCAGAGACCGGCGGCGAAGACGAGCAGGGTCCAGGCGATCAGTCGGCATGTCATGGGCGACCTGCCTCCGCCGGGTAGCGGGTGTCCGGGTCCAGGGGAAAGATGGGCCGGCGGATGCGCTTGAACTCGAAGCGCGACAGGTTGGACGAGGATAGGCCCGGCGCATCCACCTCGATGATCTCCTTGGCGAGCGGCTCGAAGGCCGCGCGGTAGTGGATCGTTGACTTCACCACCAGAATCTTGTGCCCGAGAGGGTCCAGGCCGACGAAGCGGATCATCTCGGGATCCAGGGTCTGCCACCGGTAGGACATGAGTATCACCTTGATGTCGTCCACGTCCAGCACCGCCGTCGTGCCGAGGCGGCCTGGCAGGCCGTGCATCATGGGTCCGCGGTGAACGAAGCGGCCGTCGGAGAGCGTGCGCACGGTACCGGTCACGCGGAGCGGCGCGCCGTGGCGATCGTCCACCTTGCCCCCGATGTCGAGCGTTACTCGGGCGCTGACGCCGGCCTTGACGCACTCCTTGACCGCGCCGGGATCCCAGAGACAGGCCACGACCACGGAGCGCGCCCCCAGGCGGAGCAGCTCGCGGAGGATCTCGGTGCCGTCGCCCGCCGCGCCGCCGCCCGTGTTGTCCGCCATGTCCGCCAGCACGATCGGCTGTCCGTCCGCCCTCATGGCTTTCGCCACGGCGTCCTTCACCGGGAGCGCCGTGTGGCTGAACTCGTGACGGTGCTCCCAGGCCGTCCGCGCCAGCCGCTCGGCCAGGCTCTCGGCCAGGGCCTGATCGCCGTTCGTCACCACGTAGATCCCCAGCCCCGCGTCGGGAATGTCGGCGAAGGGGAATCCCGCGAAGATCGAAATGGAGACGACACGCGGATCCCGCTCCATCTCGCCAGCCAGGTCGTAGAGGCGGCGCATGGGGCCGCGCGTCGTGCCCTGGTTGCCGAGGGGCGGCAGGAGCGGGGGCTTCCGCCACGCCGCCGTGGGCTGGATGCGGCCCGCGATCACGTCGAGCAGGCGCTCGCAGGCTTCGACGCCGCGCTCGGCCATGTCCACGTGCGGATAGGTCTTGTACCCGTGGAGGAGATCGGCCTCGCGCACCATGGCCGCGCCCAGGTTGCCGTGGAGATCGAGGGTCACGGCGATGGGGATCGCCGGGCCCACCGCCTGGCGGACGGCGCCGATGAGATCGCCTTCGCCATCGTCGAGTCCCTCGGCCACCATGGCTCCGTGCAGGTCGAGCAGCACGCCGTCCAGCGGGCCCGCAGCCTTGAGGTCGGCCAGCAGCCGCTCCTTGACGTGCTCATAGATGTCGCGCGTGACCGTCCCCGCCGGAGAGGCGGCCGCCGCGACCGACGGCGCCAGCGTCGCCCCGCGCCGCTCGGCGGCGGCGATCATGCCGCCCAAGCAGGTGCCCGTGCCGCGGAAGGTCTCCACGATCTCGCCGCCATAGTGGAGATGGCGCGCCTCGAACTGGGCGCGGTTGGTCGGCACGTTGCTGAACGTGTTGGTCTCGTGCGACATCATCGCGAGGAACAGTCTCACGGCCGGGTCCTGTACAATGTCGCCATCTCTCCAAGGAGGCGCATATGGGCGACCCGCATTTCCACAACGTCAAGATCGGCGGCATCCCGCGCCAGCTCACCGAGGGAATCCGCGCCCGCGTCTTCCCCGGCGTCAACCTGATGCTCTCGGTGGTCGAGATCGAGCCGGGCTCGGTGTCTCCGGTCCACACGCATCCCAACGAGCAGTGGGGTGTGTGCCTCGAGGGCGAATGGATCCGGATCCAGGACGGCGTCGAGCATCATGTCAAGGCCGGCGATTTCTGGCAGACGCCGCCCAACATCCCTCACGGCGGGAAGGCCCTCGAGAAGCGAGCGGTCGTGCTGGACATCTTCTCGCCTCCCCGCGAGGAGTACAAACAGGCCGGCTCCGGCTACAAGTAGCCCCGGGCCGAATGGCGAGCCAGGCGAGGCCCGAGGGAGGAGCCGGCCGGAGGCGTACGCGGTTGTACGTTGAGGACCGGCGACGACCGAGAACGAAGCATGGCGAAGCCAGTCGGGCCGGGGTCATAGTTTCATGTGGGGGTCGAGCCAGTCGCGCAGCGCGTTCCCCATGAGGTTGATCGCGAGCGTGGCGACGAAGATCGCCAGGCCCGGAAAGGCCGCGATCCACCACGAGTTGAGCATGTACAGGCGTCCCTCGCCCAGCATGTTGCCCCAGGCGGGCGTGGGCGGCTGAACGCCCAGGCCGAGGAAGGACAGGAACGACTCGAGGATGATCACGCGCGCCACCTGGAGCGTGGCGATGACGACGATCACCGAGACCAGGTTGGGGAAGATCTGGCGGAAGACGATCCGCGCGTGGCTCATCCCCAAGGCGCGCCCGGCGGTGACGAAATCCCGCTCGCGGATGGACAGCGTCTCGGCGCGGATCACGCGAACGTAAAGGGGCCAGTCGGCGACGGCCAGCACGATGATCATGTTGAGGAGGCTCGGGCCGAGCACGGCGATCACCGCTAGGGCCAGCAGCACGAACGGGAAGCTCAGCATGACGTTGACCAGCGCCATGATGAGCCAGTCCACGCGGCGGCCGAAGTAGCCGGCGGCCAGGCCCGTGAGCACGCCGATCGTCGCCGAGATCAGCACCGCCGTCACTCCCACGATCAGCGACACGCGCCCGCCGTAGATCATCCGCGAGAGCAGGTCGCGCCCGACCTGGTCGGTGCCGAGCAGGTGTCTGGAGGTTCCCCCCTCCATCCAGGCGGGCGCCGCCAGCCGGTGCTGGATATCCACGGTCAGCGGGTCGTAGGGCGCCAGCCACGGTGCGAGGATGGCGCTCGCGACGATCAGGAGCATGATCGTGGCCGCCGCCAATCCCCACTTGAGTCGCCAGAGCCGGCGGAGTGAGGCTTGGGCGGCCGTGGGCTCTGGGGAGAGGGCGCCCACGCCCTTCAGCGCCACCTCGCCGCCCGCGCCGACAGCCATCACGCACCCACCCGGATGCGTGGGTCGATCAGCCCCACGATCATATCCACGAGGAAGTTGACCGAGACGATGATCAGCGCGAGCAGCACCACTGCGCACTGAACGACGGGGAAGTCCTGGTTGCGGATCGATTCCACGGCGAGGGTGGCGACGCCGGGCCAGGCGAAGACGGTCTCGGTGACGATGGCGCCGCCCAGCAGCTGGCCGAACTGCAGCCCCAGCACCGTGATGACCGGGATGCAGGCGTTGCGGAAGGCGTGCTTGACGACCACCATCCACTCGCCGAGGCCCTTGGCCCGGGCGGTCTTGATGTACTCCATGTTCATGATCTCGATGACCCCAGAGCGCACGAGCCGCATGGTCAGCGGCGCGAGGAAGGCGCCGAGCGTGAAGGCCGGCATCAGGAAGTGCTGCCAGGTGCCGTAACCCGACGCCGGCAGGGCTTTGAGCCGGACGGCGAAGATGATGATGAGCATGATGCCGAGCCAGAAGATGGGCATGGCCTGCCCGGCCACGGCGAGCATGGTGCAGAGGTTGTCCACGAACGAGTGGCGCTTGAGCGCCGCCAGGATGCCGAGCGGCAGCGCGATGAGCAGCGCCATCGCCAGACCCGCCAGCGTCAAGTAGATGGTGGGCGGCATCCGCTGGAGCACCAGCCGGAAGGCGGGGGTGTCCGTATACCAGGACTTGCCGAAGTCACCCTGGAGGGCGCGGCTGGCGAACTTCCAGTACTGGACGTAGATGGGCTTGTCGAGCCCGAGCAGCTTGTGGTAGCGCTCGTACTCCGCCTTGCCGGCGTTCTGGGGCAGCAGCAGGAGCACGGGGTCGCCGATCACGTGCAGAATGGCGAACGCCAGCACGGAGATGCCGACGACGACGACGAGGAGCTGGACGAGCTGCCGGGCGAGGTAGCGCCTCATGACGGCTCACCCTCGCCTCTCCCCCTCACCCTCCCCTCTCCCCCGGAGGGGGAGAGGATCAAGGTGAGAGGGAGAGGATCAAGGTGAGGGGGCGTGACAGTCCGTCGCGCCTGACTACTTCTTCCGCGGGGTCACGAGCCACATGCGGTCGATCTCGTCCCGCGGCGCCTCGTAGTTGACGCGATTGGAGATGCCCCAGACCCCGCGCAGCCCCCACTTGAAGACATAGGCGGCGTCCTCGAAGAGCAGCCGCTGGGCCTTGGCGTAGATCTCGGCCCGCTTCTTCTGGTCCAGCGTCGAGCGGCCCGCGAGAGTCAGCTCGTCCAGCTCCTTGTTGCAGTAGTAGCTCCACGACTCGCCGCACTTGAAGACGTCGAAGAGGATGGCGTCGGCGTCGAAGATCGAGTAGTAGCCCCACGACCAGTTGAACATGGGGCCCGCTTTGCCCTCCTTGACCTGGGCCGTATAGACCGTCTGGTCGCCGATGTAGTTGAGCTGGGGCCGGAGGCCCGCCTTGACCATGTCGGCCGCGAGGGCGTCGTCAGTCTGAAGCACGGCCGGCTCGACGACCTCCAGGCCCGTGCGGAAGCGGAAGTCGATGCCGTTCGGGTAGCCGGCCTCGGCCAGGAGCTTCTTGGCCCGGGCGATGTCCTGCTTGTAGGGCTTGACCGCCGGGTCGAAGCCGAAGGCCATGGGATTGACGGCCGTGGCCACCCGATCGCCGAGACCGTTGAGCACATGCTTGATGACGGAGTCGGCGTCGACGGACAGGTTCACCGCCTGGCGCACCCGGCGGTCGGTGAACGGGTTCGGGCCGCCGCGCCCCGCCTGGTCCAGCTGCAGCATGGCGGTGCGCAGGATCGGCGAGGTGGCGGTACGCGCCTGTCCGGACTTGTTGATGACATTCATCTGGTCGGGCGGCACGGCCTTGATGATGTCCACGCCTCCCGAGATCAGCTCGGCGATCTGGGTGGCGGTCTCTGGGATGATGCGGATGCGGACGTGCTTGAAGGCCGGCTTGGGGCCCCAGTAGTCGTCGTTCCGGACCAGCTGGTGCTCCTGCTTCTTGTCCCACTTGACGAACTTGTATGGCCCGGTGCCGACCGGGTGCTCCTGCATCCACTCGTGCCCTTTCTCCTTCATCTGCTTCTCCGACTGCATGACCAGGGCGGTCAGGCGTTCGACGAAGAGGGGGTAGGGCCCGTCGGTCTGGAAGTGGACGGTGGACTCGTCCACGACCTCCACGCTCTTGATCTTGGCGTGGTTGCCGCGCGCGATGAGCTTGTTCTCGGGATTCAGCACGCGGTCGAAGCTGGCCTTGACGTCGCGGGCGGTGAAGGGGCTGCCGTCGTGGAACTTGACGCCTTTGCGCAGCTTGACCTCCCAGGTCGTGTCGTTGAGCGCCTTCCAGGACAGCGCCAGGCTCGGGCCCACCTTGCCCGTTTTGATGTCGCGCGCGGCCAAGTGGTCGAAGACGTTGTACCCGAGGATGATGGCCTCGCGGAGGACCGAGTTGGGCGGGTCCCAGGTGTTGATGTCCGACTGAAGAGCGTAGACGACGGTGTCGTCCTTGGTCTGGGCCTGGAGCGCCGCGGGCGCGGCCAGGCCGAAGAGGATCAGGATGGTGATTACCAACGCGGCGGCACGACCCATAACGTCCTCCTTCTGCGCATCGAGTGGGCGGGCGGAGCGAGGCCCCAATCCTAGCGGCGTGCCGCCGCAGTGTCAAACGACCCTCCCCTCATGGAAGAGTGCCAAACAACCTTCTCCCTCTCCCCTCAGGGGAGAGGGTCGGGGTGAGGGGTCCTAGGAGTTTACGACCGACGCGTGATCGGCCCGTAGAGCTCCGGCCGCCGCTGCATCATGAGTGGGTACTTGTATCGCACCTCGTCGATGAGGGCGAGATCGATGGTCGTCACGGTCACGCACTCGCGGTCCGGCGCCATCGCCACGATGACGCCCCACGGATCCACGACGCAGCTCCGGCCCACGAAGCCGATGCCCGAGGCGGGCTCCTGTCCGTACTGCCCTGACGCCACCACGAAGACCTGGTTCTCGCAGGCGCGTGCCCGCAGGAAGAACTCCCAGTGATCAAAGCGCGGCGAGAGGAAGGCCGAGCAGCAGACCAGGATCTGGGCGCCCTTGAGCGCCTCCACGCGCGCGATCTCGGGGAAGCGCAGATCCGAGCAGACGAAGACGCCGATCTTGCCCGCGTCGGTGTCGAAGACCGGTAGCTCGTCCCCGGCGGCGACCTTCTTGGATTCGATCATCCCCGGCGGGATGTCGGTGCGGTTCTCCGCATCGAAGAGCTGGGTCTTCCGATACCGGCCCAGGATCGCCCCGTCGCGGTCGATGAACGGTGCCGCATTGAAGTACCGCCCGTCACCGGCCGCCTCGTACATGGAGCCGACGACCATGGCCCCGTGCCGCCGCGCCAGGGCCGCCAGCTTGTCCGTCGTCGGGCCGGGGATGGGCTCGGCCATCGCCTGGTACGGGTAGGTCTCGGTGTAACCGAGGCCGGTCCAGACCTCAGGCAGGACGATGAGGCCCGCCCCCTGGCTGCCGGCTTCGTCGACCATGCGCAGCACCTTGTCCACGACACCGGTCTTGTCCCGGTCGTCGGTGGTCATCTGAACGGTCGCGACCTTGAGCTTCATGCGTGATTCCTCCGGAGAAGGGTTGATGGCGCCACCATAGGCCGACCCGGCGGGCGAGTCAAGGCTAGCCGCCAGGACCGAGCCGCCAGAGACTCCGCACGAAGCGGAACACGCCGACGATAACCCGGGCCTTGGGCGCCAGGGCGACCCGCGGCCCCTGACGGATCAGGTAGCCGGCGGCGAGCAGGGTCTCGAGACGGCCGAACAGGACCTCCTCGACGGGATTGCGCTCCCGCAACTCGGTGATGGTGAGCCCATCAGGCTCCCGAGCGAGCTCGATCAGCATCCGGACCGATTGGGAGGCCGCCACCGTGTAGTAGAAGGGCAAGTAGAGGATGAAGGCGGAGAAGAGCGCGACGCCGCCGAAGACGATCCGCCAGCGTTCCACTTCCAGCATCAGGCTCGTCCAGAGGAAGCCCATGAGCGCGACGCCCCAGAGGGAGACGAGCGTCCGCGCGCGGCGCTCGACCTGGACCAGGCGGAAGACGGCAAAGTGGGCGGCCACGGCGAAGGCGACCCAGCCGGCAGCCGCCCAGAGCGCCGTCGAGAGATCGTTGGGCCTCACTGGCGGCTGTCCAGCTGGAGGACGGCGCGCAGGGCGCCGCAGATCCGCGCCGCGCGGGCGCCTTTGGGCGTCACGCGCAGCCGGCCGTGGTCGAGCGTGGCCATTCCGGTTCCCACAACACCCTCGACCCGCTTGTCCAGCATCCACTCCAGCCCGCGGCCGCCGCCATAGCGCCCCTGGATCTCAGCCGCACTCAATTCACGCCCCGGGCTCTCGTCGACATCGGTGAGGATCCGCAGCGAGAAGCCGCGATCGGCCAGGTTGTAGAGCTGCAGCCAGCCGCCGAAGAAGAGCGCGCCGTGGACGAAGAGGCCGAAGAGGCAGGCCGGCACGTAGCGCGGCTCCACGAGCCCGGGCGAGAGGATGCCCAGGTCCGCGGGCGTGAGGGCGTATAGCGCGAGGTAGAGCGGCACCGTGGCCAGGAAGAGCCGGAGCATGACTGCGGCGCGCTCTCGCAGGGTGATCGTGCGGAAGATGAGGGTGATCAGCAGAGCGAAGAGCAGGGAGCAGCCGAGGGCGAGAAGGAAGGCCTTCATGAGGGCGCTAATCTGAGGCGAGCGGGTCCTGTCGCCGCGACCGCCCCGTGCGGCGGGCTCCGTCACCCACTCGCCCGAACGCAGCTCGGTGAGCTGCGGACGGGACTCGGGGGGCCCACTCCGCCCGGCGCGCGGGGCGGCCCGCGGCGCCACCCGCCCATCTCAGCCGGACATGTGCCCCCATGTCACCAGGGCTACGAGGGCTCGCTCCAGCGGCGGAAGTCGGCGAGGAACTGCTCGACGGCCTCCGTGGTCTTGGGGTGCTGGGTGAGCTGCGGGAAGAACTTCGGCGGCACCGTCACGATGTCGGCGCCGGCGGCAAGGGCCTCGTTGACGTCGTAGATGTGCCGAATACTGCCCACGATGATCTCGGAGCGGATGCCGCCCGCACGGAAGGCGCGCGCGGTCTGCTCCACCACCGAGCGGGCATCGTAGCCGGTATCCCGGATTCGGCCGTAGAAGAGGCTCACGTAGTTGGCGCCCGCCAGGGCCGCCATGTAGGCCTGGTTGAAGGACATGCAGCAGGTGCAGTTGACCGCGATGTCCCGCTTCCGCAGCTCCGCGATGACCTTGAGCTCGTCCCAGCCGACGGGCACCTTGACGCTGAGGGCCGGGTAGCGGAAGGCGGAGACGAACTTCAGCGCCTGGTCCAGCATCTCCGCCGGATCAGCGACGAAGACCTCCACCGACAGCGGGACCTCGCGCCCGTAGCGGCGCACCAAGGCGATGATCTTGTGGATGTGCTCAGTGAAGTCGGTGCGTTCTTCTTTGGCGAGGATGGACGGGTTGGTCGTGATGCCCGCCACGAAGCCGCGGGCCAGCGCGTCCTCGATCTCCGCCAGGTTCGCCGAATCCACGAAGAGTTTCATCGCTCGGCCCCCTTCCTCTTCAGGATAGTCGTCACCGCGTCCCGGAGATCGGCGGCGCGATAGTCAGGCCGTGCCGGGCCCTCCACCGGGCCGGCCACCAGGATCGTCGCGCACCCGGCGGCGCGCCCGGCGTCGATGTCGCGCCACCGGTCCCCCACCATGAAGGACAAGCCCGGGTCCACGTCCCACTCGCGCGCGGCCTGCAGCAGCAGGCCGGGCTTGGGCTTGCGGCAATCGCAGCGGTCGGCGTCCACGTGGGGGCAGACGTAGATCGCGTCCACGCCCACCTCGCGTCTGAGCCGCTCGTTCATCGTCTCGAGCACGCGCGCGTCCAGCTCGCGCGTGCCGATCTCGGGCTGGTTGGTCACCACCAGCACGGGCCATCCCGCCGCCTTGAGCCGCATGACGGATTCGGCCGCCCACGGATACGGCGCGAACTCGTCCAGCGTCAGCGGCGCGCGCCAGCCCCCGCCGTTCTGCCGCATGGGGTTCAGCACGCCGTCGCGGTCGAGGAACGCGGCCCGCTTCACTGGCGCGCCAGCCCCTTGCCGCCGGCGATGCGCTCGGCGAGGCAGAAGGCGATGAGGTGATGCAGGACCACGTGGAAGCCCTCCACGTGGGGCGTCGTATCGTAGGGCACCACCACGCACGCATCGCAGACCTCGCGCATGGCGCCACCGTCGAAGCCCGCCAGGCCGATGGTGGTCCCGCCGCGCCGCTTCACGTACTCGATGGCCTTCATGAGGTTCTGCGACCAGGCGCCGGCCTTGTCGCGTCCCTTGCCCCCGTGCACGCTGATCGCGATCAGGACGTCGCCGGGACGGTAGAAGGTCTCGAGCTGCTCCGTGTAGACGTTCTCCCAGCCGTCGTCGTTCACCAGGGCGCTGACCAGCGGGATATTGTCCACGAGGCTCATGGCGCGCAGCCGCGGGCGTCCCGGGATGGCGGTCATCTTGTTCAGGTCCGCGGCCAGGTGGGTTGCCGTGCCGGCCGAGCCACCGTTGCCGGCCGTGAACACCGTGCGTCCTTCCTCCCAGGCGCGGTACAGGAGCTCGATGGCGCGGTCGATGTCGGAGCGCGAGATCTTGCGCGCGATCTCCTCGACACCCTGCAGGAAGCGCTCGATGTACGCGCTGTTGGTCACGACAAGAGCTCCTTCAGCGGCCCGTCCGGCAGGTGGACAGGGTTGATGCGCCGCATGGTGTAGACCTCGGACTTCGTGATCTCGGCCAGGTGCGCCCGGAATTCCGGCGTGCGCCACGGATCGAAATTGGCGGCGATGGTCTTGCCCGTGAGGCCGTCGGCCTCCCGCGAGAGGAGAAACCGCACACACGCCACCGGCACCTCCATGGGCACGCCCCCTTGCGCCATCGCCGTCCGCGTCCGCTCGAAGTGCTCGGCGCCGGCCAGCTCGGGCCCCGCCTCGAGCGTGGCCTGGTGGATCTCGGTGGCCACCATGCCCGGCGCCACCGCGTTGACGGCGATCCCTCGCGGCCCGAGCTCCTCGGCCAGGCATTCCGTCAGCCGGACCACGGCCGCCTTGGAAGTAGCATACGCGCTGTAGCGTGGAAACGTGCCAAACGCGCCGCCCCCTGAGAACGTCAGGATCCGGGGGCGCCGGCCGTGCTCGAGCAGCGGCAGCGCGTGCTTGACCATGAGATAGGTGCCGAGCACGTTGCTGCGGAGGGTCGCCCACCAGGCCGCGCTGTCGGTGTCCGGCAGAAGCCCGATCGCTCCGAACGCGCCCGCGCAGAGCACGATCGCCTCGAGCCCGTCTGTCTGCTCAGCGATCCAGCGGAAGAGCTCGACGACCTGCGCCTCCTGGCCCACGTCGCAGACGCGGGAGCGGGCCAGCGTGTCGCCGCGGGTGACGGCCTTGAGCGCGGTGTCGCGGCGGGCGCAGGCGAAGACAGTGTGCCCGTCGGCGGCCAGGGCCTCGACCAGGGCGGCGCCGATGCCGGCGCTCGCTCCCGCGACGAGCACGCGGAGCCTCTCGTCGCGCTCGGTCACAGCGCCTCTCCGATCGCGATGTGGGTGAGCCCCGCAGCGCGCGCCCGAAGGGGATCCAGGACGCCGGCGGCATCCACGACGACCGGCGACTTGAGCGCGCTGCGGATCGCCGCCGGGTCCAGCGCCGCGAACTCGTCCCAGTCGGTGACGATGACCAGGGCGTCCGCGTCGCGGCAGGCCTCGAGGGCGCTCGGGGCTCTCTCCACCTCCGATGGGGTCTCGATCACTTCCGGGTCGTAGACGACGAGCGCCGCGCGGGCCTTGAGGTCGGCGATGAGCCGCAGGCTCACCGCGTTCCGCGTGGAGCGGCTGTTCTTCTTGTAGGCCAGCCCCCAGAGAGCCACTCGGGGCCGCGTCCCGGGCTTGAGCCCCGATCGCTCCAGCGCCTGGTTCACGGCCTGGGCCAGCCAGGCGTAGCGCGCCGCGCTCCGCTCCAGGATCAGATCGAGCAGCGAGGCGTCCACGTTCTTGGTCCGCGCCAGCTCCCGGAGGTGCACGAGATCGCGCTCCAGGTTGCCGCCGGCGATGCCCAGCCCCGGGCGGATATAGGCGGCCGGGCCGATCCGCTTGTCGCCTCGCAGCGCCGGGATCAGGGCCCGCATGCTGGCCCCCGTCGCCTCGCAGAGATCCGCGAGCGCGTTCGCATACGTTACGGACATGGACAGGTAGAGGTTGATCGCGGCCTTGCAGAGCTCGGCGCTTTCGTAGCTCATGCGGAAGATCGGGCAGCCGAAGCGGGCCAGCAGGGTGTCGAGGGCGGGCTCGGATGCCGCCGGCTCGCCCACCTGCGCCTCGGACCCGCCGATGATGATGCGCTCCGGCCGGAGATAGCGCACGAGCGCCTCGCCGATCACCAGCGTCTCGACCCAGTAGTACAGCCGCGCCTTGAGCTCGGGCCGGCGCGAGCGCAGGCGCGCAGAGAGGGCGCGGGTGTAGCCCACCGGGACCTGGCTCATGAGCGCGACGACGCCGTCGCCCGGCAGCCAGGGCAGGGCGCGGTCGATGCAGGCGTCCAGGACCGACAGGTCGGAGCGGTTCAGCTCGTCGGTCACCGTGTCGAGCGCGACGATCACCAGCTCGCAGGACTTCAGCGCGGCGTAATCGGCGGTGAAGGTCGGCGCCGAACGGGCCAGCAGCTCGCCGAGCCCCGGCTCGTGGACCGGCAACCGGCCCGCGGTCAGCGCCGCGACACGCTCGGCGTGGTCCACCGCGGTCACCTCCAAGCCCAGCGAGGCCAGGCCCACGCTGGCGACGATGCCCAGATGGGAGAGGCCGACGATGCCGACGCGCTGGCTCATCGGGTCGTGTTCCCCCGCGGCGCGAGCGCTCGCGACTGCTCGAGCAGGGAGGCGAGCGCCTCGGCGATGCGCCAGTCGTTGTCCAGCGAGCCCTCGCCGGCCGCGACGCGCCGCTCGAACTCGGCCAGGTCCGCCGCCCACGTCCGATCGCCGGCCGGCTGCTCCTCGCACGTCTCGCCGGGCACGCCGCTGGGCAGCACCCGCGTCCGGTGAATGAGGGTGCTGTCGCCCCACTTGCCGAGCCCATCGAGGTGGAGCGAGCCGGCGCTGCCCCAGATCTCGATCCGGAAGCAGTTCTTCCAGAACACGTTGCCGACCTCGAGCACGACCCGGCGGTCCGCCGAGGCGAAGAGCCCGTAGTCGAAGGTGCCCGACTCGACCGGCCGCAGGTCCCAGAGCACGTAGCGGTCGTGCTCGTGTCCTAGCAGGAAGCCGCAGAGGTCCAGCAGGTGGCAGCCCAGGTCCTCGAGCACACCGCCGCCCGATTCGCGCCAGCTGCCGATCCAGTCTCGAACCGTCCCATTCCCGTACAGCATCCGCACTCGGTCCAGCTTGCCGACGGCGCCCTCGGCCAGGAGCTGTCGCATCCGGGCGATCAGCGGCTCGAAGCGATGGTTGTAGGAGGTGTACCAGATGGCACCGCCGCGAGCGCGGCGCGCGAGTGCCTCGGCCTGGGTACGGCTTCCGAAGAGCAGCGGCTTTTCCACCAGGACCGGCTTGCCCTCCGCCAGAAACCGGCCGACATAATCGAGTTTGGTGTCGTTGGGTGTCGCCAGGATCACGGCGTCGTAGCTGGCGGCTGCCACGTCGTCCACCGTGCGTACGGTGGCGCCCGGGTTGGCCGGGTCCACCGTCGCCACACAGCGGGGCCCCAGCAACCGCGCCCGACGCTGGCCGATGTTGCCCAAGCCCACCACCAGGTACTTCATCCGCCGGTCACGCCCCCGCCGACGCGCGCTTGAGCGCGTCGAGCTTGTCCTCCACCTCGGCCACCACCACCGGGGCATTACCCGGGCGCTCGCAGGCCAGCGCGGCGGCCAGGCTGCCCAGGATGCTGGCGATGACGATGTTGCCCGACTGTGCCAGGGCCAGCGTCGCCATGGCCAGCAGCGCGTCGCCCGCGCCGATGGGATCCACGAGGGGGCCGACGAAGCTGTCCACGATGAAGAACTCCCGCGGCAGCCGGCCGGGGCTCCGATACGTGAGGATGCCCCGCTCGCCGAGCTTCAGGATCAGATAGCGGCAGCCAGCCCGCCGGAACAGGGCCTGCGCCAGGGGCCGCACGCCCGAGTCCTGGTCGCCCAGGGCGAAGCGCGCCTCGCGCTCGTTGGGCGTGATCAGGTCGAAGCCGTGGAAGTCCAGGATGTTGCCCCAGCGGTTGGAGACCTGGCTGTCCGCTGCGCGGAGCACGCCGGGCCGGATCGCGCCGCTGTACTCCTCGATCGTGGAGCGGTGGAACATCCCGTGACGGAAGTCGCTGAAGATCACGACGTCGGCCGGGTCGGCGTGGATCGCCTCGACGATCTCGCGCCGCAGGCGATCCGGCACGATACGGTTGTCCACGCGGTCCACCTGGAGCATGCGGTGCCCGTCGGCGATGAAGCGCTCCTTCAGCGTCGTCGGGCGGCTGTGGTCCACGAGCCCGCGGATCGTCACGCCGGCGGCCGTCAGATCGTCGGCCACGAAGCCGCGCAGCTCGTCGTCGCCGAGCACGGTGGTCAAGGAGACCTGAGCGCCGAGGCTGCGGACGTGCTTGGCCACGATCGCCGCGCCACCGATGAAGGTGTCGGCGTGCTCGAGCCGCACGCTGAAGGAGGCGGACTTCGCGCTCTGGCCGAGCAGGGAGCAGTAGCAGTAGCGATCCACGATTGTGTCGCCGACGACGTGAACCCGCAGGCGGCCGAGATCGTTGAGCGTGGCCCGCAGCTGATCGAAGGTCACGCCTTCGGACTGCAGCAGCGTCACCAGCTTGTCCACCGTGAGCTTGGGCTCGTGCTGGGTGATGAGCGCGGTGGATGAATAGATGACGTCGCCGGGCGTGAACACCATCTCGCCGCCGTAGGACTCCAGCGCGGTGACCTCTTCCTGCGTCTTGGGGGGCAGCGGGTCGGTCTGGTACTCGAAGCCCTTGGCGAAGAAGTCCGGCTGGATGACCAGGATGTTCTCGATCGGCGTCTCGTTGAGGTCGATGACGACGTAGTCCACGAACTCCAGCGCGGCCAGATTGGCGGCGCGCAGCTCCTGGGGCACATAGGGGCGGTAGGCGCCCTTGGAGATGTGGGCGTCGGCCGTGACGCTGGCAATCAGAATCGGAGCCTTCTCCTTGGCGTACATCAGGTGGCGGAGGTGCCCCGGGTGCACGATATCGAACGTGCCGTGGCACATGATGGCCTTGCGCTGGCGCGGCCGCGGGCCGAGGATCGCCGCCAGCTCCTCGCGCGTCTTGATCTTGTGGACGAACTTGGCGTACATGGGCTACCGCGCCTCGCGGAGTTTGCAGACGGCGCGGCCCGGGCGCGGGGGCTCCGGTCCGCTCAGCGGACGGCTGCCCCGGCCCGGGGGCGGGGTGCGCAGGAGCGCCGTATGGCGAGCCGTGCCGCCGTGCGAAGCGCAGGGCGGGGCGAGCGCGCGATCGCGGGCCGACTGCTGGAGCCCGAGCCCCCTCTGGGGGATGGGGGGTCGCGCGAGAACCGCCCGAGCGAGCGCCGGCGTACAGGCGAGCCATCGCCGGCGCGACTGGGCATCCCGCCCTCGGGCCAAACCGTGATCGAACCGCCGATAACCCATCATCGGCCCAAGTACCTGAACCAGTCGCGGGTGGCCTGCTCGATCTTGTCCACCGTCCAGACTGGCGCCGCGCGCCAGTAGTCGATCGCCTCCAGCATCGTGCGCACGCCCTGCTCGAAGCTCACCTTCGGCGCCCAGCCGAGCCGCGCGCGGATCTTGGCGATGTCCGCATGGGTGCTGTTGGGCTCACCGGGACGCTTTGGGATGTGGATCACGGGGCCGCCGAGCAACTCGACCAGGCGTTTCACGCTCTGGGGGGAGCCGGTGCCCACGTTGAAGACCTCGTTGACGCAGTCCGACTGAGCGGCCAGGAGATTGGCCCGCGCCACGTCGGTGACGAAGACGAAATCGCGGGTCTGAGTGCCGTCGCCGACCACGGTGAAGGGATGGCCGTTGAGCTTCTGGGCCAGGAACACGCCGAACACCGCGCCGTAGGTGCCGGAGGTCCGCGAGCGGGGGCCGTAGGCGTTGAAGTACCGGAGCGAGACCACCGGCAGCCGGTAGACCTGCCCCCAGTGCAATGCCATCTGCTCGCCGAGGAGCTTCGACAGCGCATAGGGGTATTCGGGGCGCATGGGCGCCGTCTCGGGCGTCGGGTAGACGTCGGGGATGCCATAGCAGGAGGACGAGGCCGAATAGACGAAGCGCTTCACCCCCGCCGCGCGCGCCGCTTCGAGGACGCCCAGGGTCCCCATGACGTTGGCGCGCAGGTATTCCGTCGGCCGCTGGATCGAGGGCACGATGTCGGCCAGCGCCGCGAAGTGGAACACCCACTCGGCGCCGGCGAACTCGGGTGTCACGCGCCCGGCATCAGCCACGTCGGCCTGCACGAGCCGCAGCCGGGGCGAGCCCTTCTGGTGGGCGAGGTTCTCGGGCCGGCCGGTGCTGAAATCGTCGATGACCACCACGTCGTGCCCCTCGGCGAGGAGCAGATCGACCATGTGGCTCCCGATGAAGCCGGCCCCGCCCGTGACGACGCTCTTTCGAGGCGCCACGCTCACTTGAGCCCGGCGGCGCGGATGGCCTTGACGTTATAGTACTCGATGGAATTCACCGGATCCGGCACCTGGCCCGCGGCGAAGGCGCGGCAGAGATCGCGCACCGCGTCCTCGATGGTCCGCTTGGGCACGAATCCCAGCTCGCGCCGGATCTTCTCCGAGGAGATATGGTAGGAGCGCAGGTCGTTGGACGGTGTCGTGACGATCTCCACCCGCTCGCGCCCCGGGATCTCGCGGGAGACGACCCCGCGCACGATCTCGGCGATCTCCGCGATCGTGTGGTTCTGGTACCCGGCGTTGTAGGTGCGGCCGGCGATCCGCTCGTCGGCCAGCTCGAGGAGCAGCGCGTACAGGTCGCAGACGTCGTCGATGTGGATGTTGGGGCGCCGCTGGCTGCCGCCGAAGACGGTGATCTTCCCGTGCACCACCGCCGACATGGTCAGGATGTTGACGGTCAGGTCGAGCCTCAGTCGCGGCGAATAGCCGCACACCGTCGCCGGCCGAATGGTGACCGTCGTGAAGTCGGGGGACTGATGCTTGAACAGCAGCGGCTCGCACAGCCCCTTGTACTTGTTGTAGTCGGTGAGCGGAACGAGCGGGTGCTCCTCGGTCACGTTCTCGGCCTCGCTCACGCCGTACACGCTGGAGGTCGAGGCGTAGATGAACCGCCGCACTCCGGCGCGCTTGGCCGCCAGCACCAGGGGCTCGAAGCACTCGTAGTTGATGCTGCGGCTCAGCCCCGGATCCAGCTCGAAGGAGGGATCGTTGGAAATGCACGCCAAGTGGATCACCGCATCGTGGCCCGGCAGCAGGCGCTCGAGGAGCGCCTCGTCGCGGATGTCGCCCATGACCTTGGCCAGCCCCAGCCCTTCGGGGGGGAGGTGATCGCCGAACAGGAACAGGTCGAGAGCGGTGACCTGATGGCCCGTGGCGAGCAGCTGGGGCACCAACACCGAGCCCACGTAGCCGGCGGCGCCCGTGATGAAGACGCGGCTCATCGAAGCGGCCTCCGCCGCACTTTGACGTCCCAGACGAGCCGCGCCAGCGTCTTGAGCGTGGTCGTGACGTTTCGGAACGTCACGGCCCTCGAGGCGCCGTAGCCCCGTGGCTGGAGATACATCGGCACTTCGAGGGGCCGATATCCGGCCACCAGCGCCCGCACGAGCATTTCGGTGAGGAACGCGAATCCCCACGTGGTGACCGGGAGCGTTCGGAGCACGTCAGCGGGATAGATGCAGGGGCCCTGGTAGTAACGCAGGTTGAAGCCGAAGAGGAGGTTGACCGTTCCCGTGAACGTCCGGGAGAGCGTGCGGCGCAGCCAAGGGCGGCTCTCCTGATTGGCGGTGACGGGCACGATGATGTCCGCCGTGCCCACGGCCTCGAAGATGGCGCGCATCGAGGCGGGCTGGATCTCGTTGTCGCCGGGGATCAGCGCGACGTAGGCCTTGCTGGCGAGCCCGGCGCCGTGGCGGTAGGCGCGGGCGAAGCCGAGGGCTGGGGCGTTGTGCACGACCCGGATACCTCGGCGCTCCGCCGCCAGCCGCTCCGCCAGGGCCCCGGTGCCATCCGTGCTACCGTCGTTCACGACGATGATCTCGTAGTCGTCGACGATTCCCTCGAGCGCCCACAACAGGGTCTCCACGCAGGGCTTGAGGTTGCCTTCCTCGTTCCGCGCGGGGACGACGATGGAGATCCCGGCCGGCATCAGAACGGCCCTTCGAACGGCTTCACGCTGGAGCGCGTGAGCCCGCCGCCGGCGTCCCGGCTCAGCGTGTAGAGCGCCGCGGCGTGGATCTGGCGCGCGCCCGGATAGAACTGGGGCTCGATGGCCTGGCTCGAGGGGACCGGGCTGTCAGGCCAGGTCACGCGCACCGGCGGCGCCTTCAGCGCCCCGAGCGCGTGCTCGGCGGCGAGGGCGACCACCTCGGCCGCCACCCCGCAGGGCCCCCAATCGGCGTCGGCCACGACCAGGTGGCCGGTCCGCCTCACGGAGGCGAGAATCGTTTCGCCGTCGAGCGGCCTCAATGTCCGGACGTCGACGACCTCGACGGACACCCCCTCCTGAGCCAGCGCCGTGGCCGCCTTGATCGCCTCGCCGACGAACGGCCCGACCGCGGCGACCGTGACATCGGTGCCGGGGCGCACGACGGCCGCCTTGCCGATGGGCACTTCGTAGTAGCCCTCGGGCACCTCGCCGTCCTCCTCGTGCAGCCAGCGGTGCTCGATGTAGATCACCGGGTCGTCGTCCTCGACGGCGGCGATGAGAAGCCCCTTGGCGTCGTGGGGCGTGGCCGGCACGACCACCTTGAGCCCGGGGATATGGGCGAAGATGCCATGATGGCTCTGGGTGTGCTGCGGGCCGTTGCCCCAGCCGCGCCCCACGATGGCGCGGATCACCAGCGGCACGGGATGCGCGCCGTGGAACATGGCGCGCCACTTGGCCGTGTGATTGACGAGCTGGTCCATCGTCAGCATGGTGAAGTCGATGCGCTGGTGTACGAAGATCGGACGCAGCCCGCGGAACGTCGCGCCGAGACAGATGCCGGTGATCGCACTCTCGGACAGCGGGATGTCGAAGGCGCGCTCGGCGCCGAACTCCTCGGCGAGGCCCAGCGTGGTACCGAAGATGCCCTTGCCGTCCGGCACCCCGATGCCCGTCACGAAGACCCGGGCATCCTTTCGCATCACTTCCACGGTCGCGGCGCGGATGGCTTCCCTAAACTTCATAGTAGGCGGGCTTCCAGGTCGGTTGGGGCCAGGGGGCCGAGCGGGCGTGGGCGAGGCCTTCCTCGATCTCCCGCGCTACCCTGGCGCGGATGGCGCGGTCCTCGTCGTCGGTGACGAAGTGCCGCATGCGCGCGATGGGGCAGCGGGTTTTCCACTCCGCGAGCTCTTCGGCGGGACGGAAACCCCCGGGCACGTCGTCGTTGGGGCCGCAATGCTCGAGCCAGCGGTAGGTGCGGCACTCGATCAGGCTCGGGCCCTCCCCGCGGCGCGCGCGCTCCACGGCCGCGGCCGCGGCCCGGTGCACCGCGAGGGCGTCGTTGCCGTCGACGAGGACGCCCGGCATGCCATAGGCTTCTCCCCGCCGCCAGATCTCCACGGGGGGCTGGCGGTCCTTGAGCGGCGAGAAGGCGGCCCAGAGGTTGTTCTCGCAAAGGAAGATCACCGGGAGCCGCTTGAGCACAGCGAAATTGAGACTCTCGTGCCATGGTCCTTCCTCGACGGCGCCGTCGCCGAACACGGCCACCGAGACCTGGGAGCGGCCGAGAATCTTGTCGGCCAGGGCACTGCCTACGGCGTGGGACACGCCGCCGGCGACGATGGCCGAGGTGCCCATGACGCCCGCCTCGACGTCGATCAAGTGCATGGAGCCGCCCCAGCCGCCGCTGCAGCCCGTGGCGCGACCGAACAGCTCGTCCATCATGGCCTGGAGGCTTCCACCCTTGGCGAGATACCAGCCGTGCGAGCGGTAGTTGGCCGAGACCACGTCCTGGCGGCCCAGAGCGGCGCACACTCCGGCAGCGACTCCCTCCTGCCCGATGTACAGGTGCGTGGGCGAGCGGATCTCGCGCTCGGGATAGATCTCGGCGATCTTCTCCTCGATCATGCGCATCCGCACCATGGCGGCGTACAGGGTGTGCTCGAGCCTCATCGCGTGTAGAACTCCTGCACCTGCGCGATCACGTAGTCGATCTCCTCCTCGGTCAAGAATTGATGCGCCGGCAGCGTGACGATCTCCCTCGCCTGGGCCTCGCACACGGGGAAGTCGCCCGCCTTGTACCCCAGCTCCTTCGCGGCCGGCTGCCGGTGTAGTGGGACGGGGTAATGGATCTTGGCCTCGACGCCCCGCTCGATCAGGAACCGGACCAGCGCGTCGCGGTCCCGCGCCTGGACCACGTAGGTCTGATAGACGTGGCGGACGCCGGGGCGGCGGGGCGGGATCGTGATGTCGCCGGTCAATGGGGCCAGCCCGCGGTCCAGTCGGCGCGCGTTCGCGATCCGACGCTCGGTGACCGCCATGATACCGTCCAGCAGATGCCGGCCAACGATGGCCTGCAGGGTGTCGAGCCGGCTGTTGACACCGAAGATCTCCACGGTCTCGCGGTTGCTCAGGCCGTGATTCCGGCGCAGGCGCAGATGATGGGCCATCTCGTCCGAGTCGGTGACGATGATGCCCCCGTCTCCCCAGACGTTGAGCGGCTTGAGCGGGTGCAGGCTGAACGCCCCCGCGTCACCGAACGTGCCCACGCAGCGTCCGTCGATGGCCGCGGTGAAGGCCTGGCAAGCATCCTCGACGACGACCAAGCCGCGACGGTGGGCGATCTCCATGATGGCCGGCATGTCGGCGGGGTTGCCCGAGAGATGCACGGGCATCAGCGCCCGGGTCCGCGGGGTGATCGCCTCCTCGACGGGCTTCGGATCGAGATTGTGTTCGGCGTTGACGTCCACGAAGACCGGTCGGGCGCCGGCGGCCACGATCGCGCCCACGGTGGCGATGAAGGTGTTGGGCGTGGTGATGACCTCGTCACCCGACCTGACGCCGGCGGCCTCGAGCGCGAGCGTCAGGGCCTCGGTTCCCGAGTTGACACCGATCGCGTGCCGGATACCGAGCCGGCGGGCAAATCGCGCCTCGAAGTCGCCGACGGCCGCGCCCAGCGTGTAGTCACCGCTGCGCACGAGCTCGCGGATGTCGGCCAGAATGCCGTCCACATTGTCGGCGAACTGACGCTCGAGGTAGGAGTAGGGGACCCGCATACCCATCAGGGGCGGCCCCCGTAGAAGGAGCGCACGCCCTCGATCACCGCCTCCTGCTGGCTGTCGGTCAGCTCCGGGTAGATGGGCAGGCTCAGGATCTCGCCGGCCAGCCGCTCGGCCACGGGAAAGTCCCCCCGCTTGTAGCCGAGGTCCGCAGCGGCTTCCTGCAGATGCAGCGGCGTCGGGTAATGCACCTTGCTGTCCACGCCGCGCGCCGCCAGATGACGCTGCAGCTCGTCCCGCCGGTCTGCGCGAATCACGAAAGTCTGATACACGGCGTATTCCCCCGACCGCTCCTCAGGCACGCCCACCACGCTTCGGAGCGCCTCGCGGTATCTCCCGGCGATCCTTCGCTTCGCCGCCGTCCAGCGTGCGAGATGGCCGAGCTTGACGTTGAGGATGGCGGCCTGGATCGTGTCCAGCCGCGCATTGTAACTCCATGCCCCGCAATCGTCGCGGCCTCGCAACCCATGATTGCGAGCGGCGCGGAGGGAGTCGGCCAGCTTGCGGTCCGGGGTTGTCACGATTCCCGCGTCTCCGCAGGCGGCGAGGTTCTTGAGGGGGTGCAGGCTGAAGCAGCCGGCGGCGCCGAAGCTCCCGACTGGCCGGTCATTGAGCCGTGCCCCGACGGCCTGGGCCGCGTCCTCGAGAACGGTGAGCCCATGGCGCTCGGCGATGGCGCCAATGCGCTCCATGTCGGCAGGGCGCCCCGTGAGATGCACGGCTATGATGGCGCGCGTGCGCGAGGTCACGGCGTCGGCGACGCGTTCAGGGTCGATGTTGAGATCGTCCCGAACGTCGGCGAAGACAGGCTGGCCGCCGACCAGGGCGATGGCTGCGGCACTGGCCAGGAAGGAGTTAGGCGCGGTGATGACCTCGTCGCCCGGGCCGATGCCGAGAGCGCGCAGGGAGAGAACGAGAGCGTGGGTACCATCGGACGTTCCTACTGCAAATGGTGTGCCGCACAACTCTCCGAATCTACGCTCGAATTCCTCCACCTCGGGGCCCAAGATATATTGGCCGTGCTCGAGCACCCGCTCGACGGCGTCGAGAATCTCGGTCTTTAGGTCGCGCTGCTGGAGGTCCAGCGCGACGAAGGGGACTGCGATCGTCTGAGCCTGGGGCAAAGGCCACGCTCCTTGGGGGCTACGGCTACAAAAATTATAGGCCGCGACCGGCCACAAACCATCATACCCGAGCAGGGCGAGGGACAGCATTCAGAATCAGGCGTTTAGGGAGTGCCAGCCGGCAAAAGGGGCCATCGGGGGCTCTCAAAGTATGTCTCTTGCAGTCCCAGGCCTGTCCAAGGCCGGCCCAGCCGCATGCAACTGCAGTGTGGAAGCCACGGTATCGAGCATGCGCAGAGCCGTGGTCTGCCGGGACTTTTAGCGCCCGGCCTTGGCCCGCTTAAGGCCGCGAACTCGTCGAGCGTGAACGGCGCGCACGCCCCACCGCTCTGTCGCATGGCGTTCAGCACGCCGTCCGGGTCGAAGAGGCGGCTCGCTTCACTGGCGTGCCAGTCCTTGCCGCACACCTCGCGCACGGTGGCGCCGTCGAAGCCCACCAGGCCGATGGTCGTCCCGCCGCGCCGCTTGACGCACTCGAAGGCCTTCATGAGGTTCTGCGACCAGGCGTCGGCCTTGTCGCGCCCCTTGCCGCCGTGGATGCTGATCGCGACCAGCACGTCGCCGGGCCGGGTGTGCGCGCGAACAAGGTGTTAGAATACCGCCGCCGTGATCTCCGTGGTCGTTCCGGTCTTGAACGAAGAGCGTAATGTGCCCGAACTCTACCGCAGGGTCCGCGCGTCCCTCGAGTCGGCGGAGGTGGAGTTCGAGATTATCTACGTGGACGACGGCAGCACGGACCGTACCGCCGAGATTCTGCACGGCCTCCACGCCAACGACGGGCGCGTCAAGTCTGTCCACCTCACGCGTAATTTTGGGCATCAGGCCGCCATCTCAGCCGGGCTGCGAGCCGCCTCCGGCGATGCCGTGGTGGTCATGGACGGCGACCTCCAGGACTCGCCAGAGGCGCTGCCGGCCTTCATCGAGCGCTGGCGGGCGGGTTATGAGGTCGTGTATGCGATCCGCTCCCGCCGCCAGGCCTCCTGGCTCAAGCGCCTCGCCTACAAGATCTTCTATCGCGTCCTGGGGCACATAAGCCAGATCAGCGTGCCGCTGGACAGCGGTGACTTCTCCCTGATGGAGCGGCGGGTGGTGGACGTGCTCAACGCGATGCCCGAGCGCACGCGCTTCGTGCGGGGCATGCGGAGCTGGGCCGGCTTCCGACAGACCGGTATCCCGCTAGACCGGGGCGAGCGCTTCGCCGGCAAGGCCAAATACACATACGCTAAGCTGCTACGGCTCGCCGCGGACGGCTTTTTGGCGCTGTCCTACCGGCCGCTCCAGCTCGCGTCCCTCTCCGGCGCGGTCGTATCGGGGGTGGCCTTACTACTCGCTATTTTCCTGATCTTCCTCAAGGTCGTCCACGGCATCCCGCTACAGGGCTGGACTTCGCTGATGGTCGCCGTGCTGTTTCTTGGCGGCGTCCAGCTCATCTCGCTCGGAATCCTGGGCGAGTACGTGGGCCGCATTTACGACGAGGTGCGGGACCGCCCGCCCTACGTCGTCGGCCAGGTGGTAGGCAAGACGCGGCTCGAGCCAGGCGTTCCCAAGGGGGTCGACGGCGGTTGAAGGAGGAACTAGAGAAGCAGGCCCGGTTCTTCGAGCTGGGCGAGTCGTACTTCTGGCTGTCGGGGCAGAACACCTTGGTCGAGCGGACCCTCGCTCCCTATCTCGAGCGCCGACGGGCCCAGGTCGGCGGCCGGCCACTGCAAATCCTCGATCTCGGCTGCGGGCCCGGCAATACCCTCCGGCGTCTCATGCGGTGGGGTACCGTGGTCGGCTCTGACTACTCGCTCGACGCCCTCGCATTCGCGCGCACGAAAGGCATCTCGCGCGTGCTCTCTTGCGACTCCACGGCGCTGCCCTTCGCCTTAGAGTCATTCGACTGCGTGGTGGCGTTGGACATGCTCGAGCATGTGGAAGACGACGAGGCCGCCATGCTTGAAATCCGCCGCATCCTATGTCCCGGCGGCGTGTTCCTGTTCTCCGTTCCGGCCTCCATGGCCCTCTGGCGGCACCACGACGTAATGTACGGTCACTTCCGCCGATATTCCAAGCGCGACCTCAGGGCGCGCGTGGAGCGAGCCGCGCTCGTCATCAGCGAGTGCCGGTTCTTCAAGTGCGCCTTCTACCCGCCGCTGTGGGTCCTAGCCAAGACGGAGCGCCTCCTGCGGAACGTGGTCTCGCCTCGCGACAACTTCTACAGGGTGCCAGGCTGGTTGAATCGCCTGCTGGAAGCCGAGATCGTGTGGGAGGACAGGTTGCGGTTGACGCGCTTGTTGCCCTTCGGCGTTTCCATAATCTGCGTCGGCCACCGATGAGCGGGTGCCCAGGCCTCGCCGTGCGACGGCACCTGGCCCTCACCATCCTCATCCTCGCAGTGGCGGCCCAAGGCATCTTCTTTGCGCTCTACCTTGTGCCCTGGGAGGACGAGTCAGGCTACCTTTTCCTCAGCGATCTGGCGATCCGCGGGGAAATCCGGCTCTTCCAGGACGAAATGCTGGGTGAGCGGCTGCCGCTGCCCTTCTATGTGCTCGGCCTGTCCCAGTTCCCTTCGGGGCCCAGCCTGCTCGCGGCGCGTCTCGCTTCGCTCGCGCTTGGGCTCGCAGCGCTCGGTCTTGTCTACGCGGTCGGGGCGCGGATCGGCGGACCGCTGTCCGGAACGCTCAGCGCCTGCTTCCTTGCCTCCCACGCCATGGTGGTGGGCTACTACGCGACGGCCACGTACCATGCGCTCTG
The DNA here is from genome assembly GCA_035708525.1 of Candidatus Methylomirabilota bacterium. Taxonomy (GTDB): domain Bacteria; phylum Methylomirabilota; class Methylomirabilia; order Rokubacteriales; family CSP1-6; genus DASSSH01. The sequence continues at coordinate 16,300 of DASSSH010000078.1, read as the reverse complement.
CTCTCTCATCGTGGCTGCGGGGCTTTGGGTCCTCTGGGTCAAGGGATCCCGCGTCGGCGCCATGGCTATATTCTCCCTGCTCTCGCTCACCCGAGCGAACATGGCCGTTATGGTGCCGCCGGTGCTCGCCCTACTGTGGTGGCAGGAGCCCCAGCCGGCGCGGCGCTGGCTGCTTGCAGCTGTGGCCGCTCTGCCGCCGCTCAGCTTCCTCCTTTGGAGCCCGGAGCACTGGAAGATCCTTGCCTATGTACCGGTCCTGGACCGCCTGGTGCGGCCACTGGGCTACGAATCCCTCTTCCACCTCGGCGGCGCCGCCCTCACTCAGGATGCTGGGTGGCGGCAGGGTCTGGAATGGTTCCTGCGGCGCAATCTCTTCTGGTGCACGGCCGGCGCGGCGCTCACCGCCGTGTGGCTCTGGGCGAGGGGCTGGGGGGCCGGGCGACTTCGCTGGCCGTCGGGTCCGGTGGCCTTCCTCGGCGGGCTCCTTGTCTGGATGCTGGCCTGGCAGGTCCTCATCCTACGCCACTACCCCAAGTCAGTAACGGCTTGGAGCGTGTCCTTCGCCCCGCTTGCAGCGCTCCTGCTCGGCTACGCGGCCGCCCGGATTCTCGAGAGTCTCGTAATACTAGGCTGGGTGCGCGGCTGGGTGATCGGGGGCCTCCTTGCAGTGTTCCTCCTGAGCCCGACCTTCTCGACCCACGCGAACATGCCGCGCCCGCTCCCCGAGGGAGCGACCACAGTAGCGGGTGTTAATGCGGCAGCCAAGCAGATCCGGGCTGTGGTGCCACCGGGCTCTCGGGTGTTCCTCGTAGGAATGTCGCTGCCTGTCTACCTGGCCGGATCACGGCCGTATCTCCAGCAGATTATCCACTCGTGGACCCTGGTGCCGCACGGGGATCTCGCGGTGCTGCGACGGAGCGGGCTTTGGGGGCGCGAGGACATCGAGCGCTGGCTCGGTCGCGAGGCACCCTATGCTCTCGTCCAGTCCGGCCGCCTCGAGCTCTACCGCGGCCTCCCCGGCTACCGAGAGCTGGCCGAGTTGATGGAGGCGCATCTCGCGGCCCGTTTCGTGCCCGTTGCAGAGATCGCCATGGGGCCTTCGGGCGCCTACCGGCTCTACGTCCGCCGTGGCGGACCGGGTGGCGGGGGATGAGCGGGCTTCTGGCCCACCCGCGCCTGCGGGCGATCCTCGACGTTCCCGCGTTCTTCCGCGCTTTTCGCTTCCTCCTCGTCGGGCACCAGACCGAGACGCGCCGGCGGCTGCGCGTGCATCTCGGGGCCCGGCCCGGCGAGCGGGTGCTGGACGTCTGCTGTGGTATTGGAGAGTTCGCGTGCGAGGTGGATGCGGACTACGTCGGGATCGACATCAATCCACGATTCATTGCCGCTGCGGCCCGCCGCCACGTGGCCGATCCACGAAAGACCTTTCGCACGATGGACGCACTGCACATGGAATACCCGGACCACTACTTTGACCGGACCATCTTCATCAACGGGTTGCACCACTTCTCGGATGACGACGGCCGGCGGCTCCTCAAGGAGATCCGGCGCGTGACGCGAGTGCGCGTCGTCATCATTGACGCCGACGGGACCCCGCGCGGTCTCCTTCGGCGCGCGCTTCTGGCCGCCGACCGCGGCGCCTGGATGCGGACGCCCGAGGCCTTGGGTGAACTCATCGCCTCGGTGCTGTCGGTTCACGCCGCAGTCCGGTTCGACGTGGGGCTCTATACCGAGATGCTGTACGAGTCGCGGTTGCGCTGACTGCACGGTTGCGAGGACGGCCTCCGTCGGGCTGGCGCATTGGCCGCGCTCGAGGTCTCCTCTGGAATGACCGCGCGCCGTATTGACAAGCTCCGCGCCGAGGTCATTCGCGGCGACCTGGCAAATTTCAAGGCCGTTGAGCGCGCGCTGCGGGGGGGGTGGACGCTGCCTTCCACCAAGCCGCGATTCGATCGGTCCGCGGTCGGTAGCCGATCCGCTCAGCGCTCATGCCTCCAACGTCACCGGCACGCTGCGCGTGCTCCACGCCGCAGCCCGGCAAAGGAAGAAGCCGCGAGTGGTCTTCGCCTCGTCCTCCTCCGCGTACGGCGAGCGCCCGACCTGCCCAAGCGCGAGGGCAAGCCGACGGCGCCGATCTCCCCCTACGCTGCCACCAAGGTGGCCGGCGAGCTGTATGCCGCCAGGCGGGCCGGCCCCTGTCAGGGCTTTATGGCGACTATGGCGATATTGCCAAGCGGCAGGGAGATCGAAAGGTTACCCAGGCCGACCATGTCGACCGACCGCGCCAGGCCCATCTTTATCCCCGCCGGCGCCGCTGGGAGGTTCTCGATGAAGTAGTGAAGCGAGTAGCGGTTCCAGGTCGCTCGGACATCTACGACAGAGTAGCCATGCTTGACGAACAGCTTTCGCAGGGTCGCCTTGGAAAAGAAGTGATTATGCTGGATGTTGAACGGCGGGAAGCGCTCACCCAACAGCCGGCCCAGCGTGGAGTCGACATTATGCACCACCGCCAGAATCACTCCACCCCTCGTGAGATGGCGCAGGCCGCGCCGGAGCGTCGAGTTCACGTCGATCAGGTGATCCAAGACGTGAATCATCGAGATCAGGTCGAAGTGTCCCTCGGGAAACTCGGCGTCCTCATAAAGCCCACCGAAGACGGTCGTACCAGGGATCGCCGCGGCCTTCTGGGCCGCCTGGCGGTTCGGCTCGATGCCATAGAGCTCGCGGAAGCCGTCGCCGTGAGCATTGCTGAGGAAGAGCCCAATATCGCACCCGATGTCGAGCGCGCGCTCCCGCTTCGACAGATGCGGGCGGGCGAGGGCGTAGTAGAGGCGGAACGTTGCGGCGACGTTGTCGACCTCGCGCTCGCCCGTGTTCTCGTGGCGGAACTCGCGGTAGAGCCGCGCGAGTGCTGCCGACTCCATAACCGGGCCCGAGTAGACCATGCCGCAGCCCTCGCAGCGGTTGATCTGATAATGCGGCGCGCGCGACTTGCCTTTGACGAGGAATGCCTCGCCGTCCATCTGGGAAGGATCGAAGTTGGCTGGGAACAGTACGGTGCGCCGACTGCCTTCACACAGTGGGCAGCCGACGTCGATCATCCGGCGCGAGAGGTCAAGCCGGGTTCCGGGAGCCCGTGATTGTCGCGGAATCCCAGTTTCAGCAGCTTGACCCGCCGGAGCAGAAGGGCTTTGTCTTCCTCCCACACTTTTGCGTTCCAGCGGCGAATGCGCCATTCGATGAGCCGCCGCAGCGGCCGGAAGAGGACGGGGGGCCGGATCGTGTAAACGACGTCGATCGCGGTGACGTCGCTGAGCCCCTTTACATCGGTGATCACGAGGATGTCGATGGTACCGAACAGAGCCTTGGTGTGGGAAAGGAAGCGAGCCGGCGGGACGTATTGAAACCATCCAACCGTCTGGATCGGGAAGAAGAAAAGCTTGACGCCGTATTCGAAGAAATGTGCGTTCCCGGCGCTGTGCAAAAGCCGCGTGTACGCGTATCCGTCGTCGTGCAGCACCTGGGCGTGGTCGAAGTCCAGGTAGTTGTCGATCACTTCGGCCGCCGGCGCCGCGATCTCCTTGTGGATCTCCACCGTCCATGCGGCGCTCACGGCTCGGGCGCCCGCAGCGATACGAGAATCTTCCCGCCCCGCTCGACCCACCGATAGCGCCTCAGCCCGAGGTCGGGGCGATTGAGGCACTGTCCCGTGGAAACGTCGAACACATATCCGTGCCAGGGGCAGCGCACCCGGGCGCGGTCGAGCCAGGCCCCTTCATTGAGCGGACCTCCCTTGTGCGGGCACACGTTGGAGAACGCGCGGATAGTCCCGTCCTGGATCGACACGGCGATTTCCTGGTTCCCGATCCACTTTGCTATGATCCGTTTGCTTTGAAGCTCCTGGGTTGTGGCGAACTCGACCCAGTCCTCGTCCCGCTCAGTCATTCACCCGCGTCCCTTCCTGACGAGCCACAGGTTGCACGGCGATGAGCTTGACCAGAAAAAACACCGGGGAACTATACCACGCCAGTCGAGACCGGCGTTACCCGATCACGTGCGGCGGCGGTAGACGTCGCAGTCCAGCCACGGCGCGTCCCCGATTCGTCCGACCTTGACGAACCGTTCGCGCAGGAGCTCGCGGATGCGACGCACCGCCTCGGGGCGCGGGACTTCGAGCCCGTCGAGGAGCCGGTCCGTGATGAGGGCGTAGCGGACCTCTGAGCCGAGCCATCGTTCGAGCTCGACCATACTCCAGGTTCCACTCTTCGCTAGGAGCCGCGGGTCAGCGTCCGCTGGCGCCAGCGTCCCGCCGGGGGACATGACGTGCTGGAGCGGGGCGTTCAAGCCGGCTAGGTAGGCGGTGATCGGCTGGGCGAAGATGAACACCCGCTCCCCCTCGGGTATCAGGACGCGGAGCTGGGCGGCGGCTCGGTCGAGCTGCTGGATCGCGTCGTTGCTGAACGGCCGGGGGACGGGCTGGGCCATCAGAGGATGACGGACCACCAGCACTGATACCGTCAGCGATCCGGCAAGCGCGACCACCAGGACGACACGCGGGATGGGATGCCTGCCGGCGCGGCGGAGCAGCGAGGCAAAACCGATGCCGAGCAGGACCGCGATCAGCGGAGCAAAGTCCGGAAAGTACGCGAGTACGAGCTTGAAGTTGAGGCGGAAGATCACGTAGTGCCACATGAGCACCCACAGCGCGAGGCCGGTAAGGACTGCAATGGGGCCGCGGACCATCCAGCGGTCTCCATCCGCGCGGCGGGCCGCGAGCCCGGTCGCCGCGATCGCCAGGCCGGCGGCGGCAAGCGTCCAGGATTCGTAGCGGCGCGCGAACTGGGGGAACGCCAGCATCTGATCTGCCGGCGTCGCGCGGCGGAACGCGGAAAGGGAGAAGATCGAGCGATATCCCAAGGGATCCACGAAGCGGTTCAGGAAGGGAACGTGGGCCAGCAGCTTGAGATGGCGTGGATCGGAGAGGAAGAAAGCCGCCGGCGGGGCAACGGTAACCGCTGCCACGGCCAGGCGCTCGGCGTGGGTCCGCGCCCCCAGAATCGCCCAGACGAAAAAGAAGGGCAGCGCCGGGAACATGTTCGTCCGGGTCAGGAACAACAGTGATGCGACTGCCATGCCCAGCGCGCATCGCCAGGGCCAGTTCCGGTGGACGAACAGCCAGATGGCTGTCATGAAGATGAGCGCGGTCACGGCCCGCGGTCCGGCAGTCGCGTAATAGCCGACGACAACCCCTTGGGTGGCGAGGAGGAGGCCCGCCAACACGCCGGCGAGATCGCCACTGAGCCGGCGCGCGGTGGCGATTGTGAGCGCGAGGACGCCTAGGCCGAGGGCGATGGAGACCAGGCGCCCGGCCAACAGACTGCGCCCGAAGACTACCTGTGAGCCACCCAGTACGTAGAAGGGCAGCGGCATCCGCTGGCCCGTCGTGTCGTCCTGGAACAGCGAGATTGAACCGGTCACGACAAGGCGGCCGAGACCGAGATACGACTCTTCATCATCCGACGCCATCAGGATCCTGCTCAGGTACAAGGCCAGCGCGAGGTAGACGAGGATCGCCAGCGCCGTCAGGAGTCGGCGCCGCCGGGGAGTCATTGCGTTGAGCACGGGCAACCCTACCCAGCTGCCGACGAGGAAGTCAACGGGAAGATCGGGGTGCGCCGCGCGCTGATGAGTTTGCTCCAGGCGGAGAGGTTGATTTACACTTCACGGCGAACTCATCGCCATGGCGACCCAGAGCGACACTCACGTCCGGGAGGTACCGTGCCCACTGTGCGGCGGGACGCGCGTGTCGCCGGTGCTGCGGGACGCGGGATCCGGTCGCATCGACCGGTCCGATCTGGTCGCCTGCACGAGCCTCGACCACGGCGCGTTCGGGCAGATCGTCGCCTGTGACGGCTGCGGCATCCAGTTCCGGAGCCCCCGTGAGGACGATGCGACCATCCTGTCCTACTACGCGGGCGTCGAGGATGCCGTCTATCAGGAGAACGAGCCCGCCCGCGTGGCGACCTTCTCGAAAGCACTGACGCGGCTCGAGGCCCATGTGCCGATCAAGGGGCCGCTGCTGGACGTGGGCTGCTACACGGGGGTCTTCCTCGACGTGGCGGCCTCGCGCGGCTGGCCGGTGGTCGGGCTCGAGCCCAGCCGGTGGGCCGCCGAGGCGGCGCGGAAGAAGGGCCACGAGGTTCACTGCGGCACCCTCGACAGCGCCGCGCTGCCGCGCGGGCACTTCGCCGTGGCCACCATGTGGGATGCCATCGAGCACTACGCCGACCCCGTGAAGGAGCTACGGCAGGCGCGAGCACTGGTACGCGACGGCGGCTACCTCGTCCTCTCCACCATGCGGAACGACACGTGGGTGGCGCGGCTACTGGGCCGGCGCTGGCCGTGGTACATGCGGATGCACCTCTACTACTTCACGCCGCGCACGCTGGAGCGCGCGCTGGCCCTGGCGGGCTGGCAGCTGGTGCACCTGCACGGCTACTCCCACGTGGTGACGTGGGACTACCTGCTGCTCAAGCTCGGGCCGTACACGCCGCGGACCAGCGCCGCGGGGCGCCGCATGCTCGGCCGGCTCGGGCTCTCGGCCCGGACGATCTCCATCGACCTCGGGGATTTCATGACTGCCTACGCCCGCAAAGGGCCCGCATGACGACGCGCCTGGTGGTGCTCGCCTACAACGAGGAGGCCGGCATCGGCGAGAATCTCTCCGCGATCCGGGATCTCCACCTGGCCGACCTCGAGGTCATCGTGGTGGACGATGGCAGCACGGACCGCACCGAGTCCATCATCCGGCAGCTGAAGGAGACGATGCCGCTCGAGCTCCTTTCCCACGAGACCAATCGGGGCGTGGCAGCGGCGTTCGACACCGGGCTGCGCCACGCGGCGGCGGTCTCTCGGCCGGGAGACTTCATCATCACCATCGAAGGCGACGGCACCAACAGCCTGCAGGCACTGCGGCCCATCATCGAGCGGCTCCGGCAGGGATACGACGTGGTCTGCGGGTCCCGCTACGTGCCGGGGGGCGGCTACCACGGCTTCCCCCTCAAGCGGCTGATCTTCAGCCGTGGGGCGAACTGGGTCATGCGCTGGTACTGCGGCCTCGAGCCGGTGAAAGACTACACGCTCTTCTACCGCGGCTACCGCGCCGAGCTCCTTCAAGAAGCGTTCGCGCGCTACGGCCGCCGCTTCATCGAGGCGCGCGGCTTCTTCTCCAACATCGAGATCCTCGTGAAGCTCTCCCGGCTGCGCCCCCTCCGGGCGGCGGAGATCCCAGTCGTCTACTCGTACGGGGCGAAGCGCTCGGCGAGCAAGATGCGGGTCTGGCGGAATATTGCCGAATATCTCCGCTTCTTCCTGCGCGACACGCGCCGGCCCTCGCGTCCCGGCGCCTAGCCCAGCGCCAGCCCACTGAGGCCGGCGGGTCCTGTCGCTGCGGGCCGCCCCGCCGCGGCCGGCTCCGTCACCCACTCGCCCGAACGCGCTCTTCGAGCGCGGACGGGTCTCGGGGGTCCCACTTCGCGCGTCCGCGCGGGGCGGCCCGCGCGCCACCCGCCAGCCTCAGCGTCCGCTTCTGGACGTTGCTCGCCAGGGTGTCAGCGGAGCCGGAAGAGTTGGGGGTTGGCGGCGATCCATCGATAGAGCCGCCGCACGCCCGCCTCAGGAGACACGGTGGGCATCCAGCCGAGCTGCCGGCGGGCCTTGCGGATGTCGCTCACATAGATGACCTGATCGCCAGGCCGCCAGTCCTCGTACCCGACCGGAACCGGGCGACCCAGCAGGGCCGTCAGGAAATCCAGCAGCTCCAGCAGCGACATCGTGTGCCGCGGGCCGCCGCCGATGTTGAACACCTCGCCGGCCACGTCGCGGATGCGGCGGAAGGCGCAGCGGTAGGCGCGGACCAGATCGTCGATGTAGAGCACGTCGCGCACCTGCTTGCCGTCGCCGTAGATGGTGATGGGCCGGCCGTGGAGCGCCGCGATCGTGAACCACGCCACCCAGCCTTGGTCCTCGACGCCGAACTGGCGCGGGCCGTAGATGCACGACTTGCGGAAGACCACGGTGGGCAGGCCGTAGATGCGCGCGTAATCGCGCACGTACTGGTCGGCGGCGCCCTTGGAGCAACCGTAGGGGGAGTGGAAGTCGAGCGGCTGGTCCTCGGCGATGCCGTGAGGCCGGTCGGCGAACGCGTAGCGGCGCCCGAGCCGGCGGGTTCGCACCCCCGGCAAGTTCCCGTATACCTTGTTGGTGGACGAAAAGACCATGGGCGGCCGCCGCCGCGAGGCCCGCAGCGCCTCCAGCACCTCGAAGGTGCCGGCCGCATTGGTCTCGAAGTCACCGCGCGGATCGGTCACCGAGGTCGTGACCGCGACCTGGCCCGCGTTGTGGATCACGAGATCGGCCTCGTCGATCAGACGCCGGAGCCTCGCCCCGCCGCGACGGATGTCGCCGCGGAGCACGCGGACGCGCCGCCGGTGCTGCGCCTTGAGCCAACGACCGTTGGCAGCGCCGCCGGGGCGCGAGAAGTTGTCGTAGACGGTCACGCGCGAGCCGGAGCGCAGGAAGGTGTCGGCGACGTTGCAACCGATGAATCCAGCGCCGCCGATCACGAGCACGTGGGCGGCCACGGCTACGTCCCCCGCTCGATCAGCGGCGCAGCGTCTGCCACCGCGCGGGTGCGGCGATAGATCAGCAGGCTGTCCCCACCCAGTCCCGGCACCGCGGCGACCAAAGTGAAGTTCCTCGCCAGCAAGGCGTCCATCCGCGTCAGGATCTCGCGGTAGGGCTCGCGGCTGCGGTAGAACTGCATGACCTTCGCCTGCAGCACGGCGTACTGGGCGTCGGAGCCGAGCCACTGCTCAAGCTCGGCGTCACCCCACATGCCCGAGCGGATGTAGCGGGACTGATCGCGGACGCTGGTGAAGACCATGTTGTGCTGGTGGAACTGCCGCAGATAGGTCCGGCGCCCGGCCAGATGAATCGGGAGCGGGTCGCCGATGAAGAAGACGCGCGTCTCTCCCGCGGGAATCAGGCCGGCGATCTGCCGTGCCTCGGCGTCGAGCGATGGAATCGTGGCGCGGGCCATTGAGACGCGGCGGGGCAGATTGTGATGGCGATGCACCCACGGCGAGACGATCACGGCCAGCACCATGCCGCCCACCGCCGCGGCGCGCACGGCCCGCGGGACGCCGCCGTCGGCCCACACGCGCGAGAAGAGCCAACCGATGACGATGGCGAGCAACGGCGCGACGGCGCCCACGTAGGCGAAGCTCTGCTTGATGTACGGTCCCACGATGACGAACTGCCAGGCGACCAGGTACCAGAAGAGCCAGAAGCTGAACCGCACGCCCGGCGGTCCCCAGAGGGCGTCACTGCCGCGCCGCCCTGCCCACTGCCACCCGCGAAGGGCGGCCAGCCCGACGAAGGCGGCGACCCAGACGGCATAGCGCTTGAGGAAGAAGACGAAGCTCTTGGCCATCTGGACGGCACGTCCGCCCGCGCTGGTCTCCCACGGGATGTCGGCGTAGTCCGAGGTCCAGACGCGCGACGGGTCCTCGATGAGCGAGTGCCAGGAGTGATAGCCGAGGGGCGCGACCCAGTTCCTGAAGACAGGGACGTAGGCGAAGATCTTGATGCGGTGGCTCCAGTCCAGGGCGAAGAACAGCGCCGGCACCGCCAGCGCCGCCGCCGTCAGCCCGGCGCGCTCTCCGAGCGAGCGGGCCCGCCACAGCACGAACACGAGCACGAACGGCAGCGTCGGCCAGTAGTGGGGCTTGACCAGGAACAGAAGGGAGAACACCGCCATGCCCAGCAGGTCGCGCCTCCGCCAGTCGGTGCAGAAGAGGAGATAAACGCCTGCCAGGTGGAGCAGCCCCACGAGCGGCGAGAAGTTCACCGTGCTGAAGTAGCCCAGCACCAGCCCGTGGGTGCAGAAGAGCGCCCCGGCCGCCGTTCCCGCGAGCGTGCCGCCCCAGCGCCGGCCGAGGACGAAGACGAGGACGAGGACGAGTGCGCCGAGCGCCACCGACAGCAGCCGCGCGGGCCAGAGGCTCGGTCCGAACACCACCTGGGTCGCGCCGTACACGTAGAAGGGGAGCGGCACCCACTGGCCGGTCATCTCGTCCTGGTAGAGGTTGAGCTCGCCGCGCACCGCGAGATTGCCGAGGGCGAGGTACTCGGCTTCGTAGTCGTGGTTGACGAGCACCCAGGAGAAGAACACCGAGAAGATCAGGTAGGCGGCGATGAGACAGGCCAGCGGGAGCAGGGATCCCTGGCCCTGCGCGCTCCGGCCGGAGACGGCCGTGGCCATCAGGCCTTCCAGGCCGAGAACACGTTGAGCGTGAAGGTGCGCGCCAGGGGCCCGGTGCGCTCGAGCGCGGCCTCCCATGCGCGCGCGGCTGGGATGGCGTTGAGGACGAAGGGCGGGAAGCAGCCGAAGGTGGAGACGCGGCAGCCGGCGAAGCCGGCGCCCAGGAAGGCGCGCCGCACGCGCCGCGGCCATATGCGTAAGAGCCCGCGCTCCACCCGCCAGCTGCGCCGGGGGTGGATCGTCACGTGCACGTACCACTGGGGGTTCCAGGGGTTGGGCTCGACGAAGACGGCGCGGCCGCCCGGTCGCAGCCGGGTCCACGCCGCCGCGAGGGCCGCCCGGAGGTCGTCCAGGTGATGCAGGATGTGGGCGCCGACCACCGCATCGAAGTCCCGCGCCGTGATCTTGGTCAGCGTGCCCGCGTCGTCGTCGAGCAAGCTGAGGTTGCGCCGCAGCGGGTGGTCGGCCACGAGCCGCTCGAGATACGCGATCGAGCGTGGGGAGATGTCCACGCCGGTCACCCGGCAGCCGGCCTCGAGCAGGGGCAGGGTGAAGCGGCCGCCGGAGGAGCCCAGCTCCAGAATACGCTCGCCGGCCCGCGGCGCGACTGCGGCGAGGAAGTGCTCCACGACGAAGCGGAAGTACGGGTTGACCTGCTGGAAGTTCTCCCGGTACTCGTCGGCGGTGTCGTCGTAGAACTTCCGCTGCAGCTCGCGGCTGTCTGAAGGCATGGGGAATCTCGGCAAAGCATACTATCCTAGGGCCACGGGCGGCGCCAATTCGCCCACCGGGAGGAGCCATGCGGGACACGCAGATCGCGCTCTACCTCGCGGCCGTCACCGTCGCGGTCGCCATCGCCTTCGTCGCCTACGCGCTGACCGGCGCCGACCTGTGTCTCTGGTGCGTCGGCAAGTGAGGCCCGGCCCCGCGTGTTGACAACCCGCGCGTGGCCCCACCATAATTGACCGCTTTTCCGGCGCGCGCATGACGACCTCATCTCTCTTCCTGGTGACCGGCGGGGCGGGCTTCATCGGCTCCCACTTGGTGGAGCGGCTCCTGGCCGACGGCCACCGCGTGCGGGTGCTCGACAACTTCTCCACGGGCAGCCGCGCCAACCTCGCCTTCGCTCGGGGTAACCGGCGGCTCGAGATCATCCGCGGCGACCTGGTCAGCCTCACGACCGTCGAGCGCGCCGTGCGCGGCGTCGCCGCCGTCTTCCACCAGGCGGCGATGCGATCGGTGCCGCGCTCGGTCGCCGATCCGCTGGGCGCCAACGCCTCCAACGTCACCGGGACGCTCCACGTGCTCGTCGCCGCGGCTCGCCAGAAGCACAGACCCCGCGTCGTCTATGCCTCGTCCTCCTCCGTCTACGGCGAGCGGCCCGATCTGCCCAAGCGCGAGGACCAGCCGACGGCGCCGATCTCCCCGTACGCCGCCAGCAAGGTGGCCGGCGAGCTCTACGCCGCCGTCTGGAGCCGGCTGTTCGGGGTCGAGACGGTGGGGCTGCGCTATTTCAATGTCTTCGGCCCGCGACAGGACCCCAAGAGCGAGTACGCCGCCGTGATCCCCCGGTTCATTCTCTGGGCGCAGCGGCGGCAGCCGCTTCAGGTCCACGGCGACGGCACTCAGTCCCGCGACTTCACCTACATCGACAACGTGGTGGCGGCGAACCTGCTCGCCGCCCGCGCGGACGGCGCGGCGGTGTCTGGAAAGACCTACAACGTCGGCTGCGGCAGCCGCACGAGCCTGCTCGAGATCATGGCGGCCCTCGAAAGGATGTTCGGACGGTCCCTCGAGCGGCGGCATCTGCCGCGGCGGGTGGGTGACGTGCCGCACACCCTGGCCGACATCGGCAGCGCCAAGCGCGACTTCGGATACCAACCCACCGTCGATTTCCAGGAGGGGCTGCGCTGGACGGTCGAATTCTTCACCGGGAGGAAATCATGAGGGGAATCGCAGTCCTCGTTCTCACTCTCGCGCTGGCCGTCGCCCTCGCCGCGCCGGCGCCGGTCCAGGCGCAAGGCGGCGCTCTGATCGTGCAGGTCGCCACCGAGCCGCCGGGGCTCGACCTGACGACCAATCCCTCTTCGGCCATCGCCGCCGTCGTCTTCTACAACGTCCAGGAGGCGCTGGTGAAGGTAGACAAGCACGGCAAGCTGGTGCCCTGGCTCGCCGAGCGCTGGTATACGACCGACAGCAAGAACTACACGTTCTTCCTGCGCAAAGGCGTGCGCTTCCACAACGGCCGCGAGCTGAAGGCCGCGGACGTGAAGTTCGTCCTCGAGCGCGCTGTCAACCCGGAGACCAAGCACCCCTACCGCGTCCAGTACGAGAACATCCAAGACGTCATCGTCAAGGACGACTACACGATCAGCGTGACGCTCAAGCGGCCCGAGGCGAACTTCCTCTGGACCGTGGCGCGTCAGGGGTCGGTGATCTATCCGCGGGAGGCCGTGGAGACGCTCAAGACCCAGCCGCTCGGCACTGGACCGTTCACCGTCTCCGAGTGGGTGCGGGGCGATCGCATCGTCCTCACGCGCAATAAAGATTACTGGCAGAAGGGCCTGCCGCACCTCGACAAGGTCACCTTCCGCTTCATCCCCGATCCCAACTCGGCTCTGGCCGCGCTCAAGGCCGGCGACATCGATGTCTCGGGCTTCGGCCTGGGACCCGAGAGCGTGGACGAGCTGAAGAAAGACGCGCGGTACCAGGTCATCGTCGGCGACACGACCAACGACGTCACGCTCAGCATGAACAACTCCAAGAAGCCCTACTCCGACAAGCGCGTGCGGCTGGCCATCACCCACGCCATGAACAAGGAGGAGGTGCTCAAGGGGGCGATGTTCGGGTACGGCAAGATCCTGGGCTCCAATGTGGACCCACTCAACCCCTACTACGTGGACGTCTCCAAGCGCGTGCCCTACGACCCCGTCAAGGCCAAGAAGCTGCTGGCCGAGGCCGGCTACCCCAACGGCTTCGAGGCCACCTTCAAGGTCGCCCCCCAGTACTACTACACCGTCCGCAGCGCCGAGGTGATCGTCAGCCAGCTGGCCAAGGTGGGCATCCGCGCCAGGATCCAGCAGGTCGAGTGGGGGCAGTGGCTGTCCCAGGTCTTCTGCCTCAAGCCCTGCGAGAATCCCGACTACGACATGTCGATCATCGGCCACGCCGAGGCGTGGGACATCGGTAACTTCGCCAATCCCAAGTACTACTTCCGCTGGGACAACGCGGAGTTCCAGAAGCTGTTCAAGGAATCCGAGAGCGCCGTCGAGGACAAGAAGCGGAAGGAGCTGTACGGAAAGATGCAGACCATGCTGGCCGACGAGGCGCCGGCCGTCTGGCTCTTCATGCACCCGCGGCTGGTCGTGACCAAGAAGGGCGTGACGGGGCTCTGGAAGGACCTGCCGATTCCCTCCTTCGACCTGTCCGAGGTCGCCTGGCAGAAGTGAACCCCCTCACCCTTGTTCCCCTCACCCTTGCGCCCCTCACCCTGCCCTCTCCCCAAAGGGGAGAGGGGATCGAAGAGCGGGAGAGGGCGGGGGTGAGGGGGCAGTGCGCCGCTACGTGATCAGGCGGGTGGCCGCGATGGCGGCCACCCTCGTGTTCGTCTCGATCCTGGTCTTTGTGGTCATCCGCATCCTGCCCGGCGATCCGGCGCTGATCATCCTGGGCCTCGAGGCGAGCCCGGACACCGTCGCGCGGCTCCGCCACTCTCTCGGCCTCGATCGCCCGCTGCCGATTCAGTACGTCCAGTGGGTCGGCCATGCCGTGGCCGGCGATCTCGGTCGCTCGGTCCAGTACGACGTGCCGGTCGCGAGCCTCATCCTCTCGCGGCTGCAGGTCACGCTCCCGCTCACCCTGCTGGCCGGAGGCTTCATGGTGGCGGCCGCCATTCCGCTCGGCGTGTTCGCGGCCACGCGCCACCGCCGCTGGGGCGACTACCTGACCATGGTGCTGTCCCAGATCGGCGTCGCCGTGCCGGCCTTCTGGGCCGGACTGCTCCTGATCCTGCTCTTCTCGGTCAAGCTCGGCTGGGTCCAGGCGGGGGGCTTCGACGGCTGGAGCCAGGGCGTCTGGCCCGCCGTGCGCTCCCTCCTGCTGCCGGCGGTGGCGCTCGGCCTGTTTCAGTTCGCCGTGCTGGCACGCACTACGCGCTCGGCCGTGCTCGAGGTCCTGAGAGAGGAGTACGTCAAGACGGCGCGCGCCAAGGGGGTGGGAGAGGGCGCGGTCCTGTTCCGCCACGCGCTGAGCAACGCCATGATCCCCGTCCTGACCGTCGCCGGGATCCAGCTCGGCCAGCTCATCGCGGGCAGCATCATCCTCGAGTCGGTCTTCTATCTCCCCGGATTGGGCCGACTGGCCCTGGGCGCCATCACGGCGCGCGACCTGCCCGTGGTGCAAGGGGTAGTGCTCTTCGTGGCTTCGCTCATCGTGGTGATCAATGTGGCGGTGGACATCCTTTACGGCTTCCTCGACCCCCGCATCCGCTATGAATGAGACCCCAACCCCTGGCCCTCTCCCCAAAGGGGAGAGGGAACCCGAAATTTCCCCTCTCCCCCAGAGGGGGAGAGGGGAGCGTGAGGGGGAGAGGGACCTCCCTCTCCCTTCCAGGGAGAGGGCCGGGGTGAGGGTCGGTGGACGCCGTACGCGCCCGTTCCGGCACGTGGCGTTCACGATCGGCTTCGTCATCACCCTGGCGCTCCTCGCCACGGCGGCGCTCAGCGTGGTCTACACGCCCCACGATCCGCTGGAAATGTCCATCATCGGTCGCCTGCAGGGGCCCACCGGAGCGCATCCGCTCGGCACCGATCAGTTCGGCCGCGATCTGCTCTCGCGGATCATGACGGGCGCGGTGACGTCGATCCTGGTGGGGGTGATCGCCGTCGGGATCGGCATGGGTATCGGCGTGCTCTTCGGCATGCTCTCCGGCTACTTCGGCGGCTGGCTCGACGAGGGCTTCATGCGGCTGATGGATGCCGTGCAGGGCTTCCCGGCCATCCTCTCGGCGCTGCTGCTCACGGCCGTGTTCCGCCCAAGCGTGACCATCAGCATGGTCGCCATCGGCATCGCCTTCCTGCCGGTCTTCGCCCGTCTCACCCGCGCCAGCTTCCTCGAGTTCCGCGAGCGGGAGTTCGTCCAGGCGGCCCGCGCCCTGGGAGCCGGCGATGCGGCGCTGATCAGGCGCCACATCCTCCCCAACACCCTGCCGCCGCTGATCGTCCAGGCCACGATCAGCTTCCCCGTGGCCATCCTGGCCGAGGCGGCACTGTCCTACCTCGGTCTGGGCACCCAGCCCCCGTACCCGTCGTGGGGGCTAATGCTCAAGGAGTCGCAGGCCTTTCTCGGAACCGACCCCTGGTTCGCCATCTTTCCGGGCACCGCGATCGCCCTAACTGTGCTAGGGTTGAACCTGCTCGGCGATGGGCTCCGGGATCTCCTCGATCCGAAGATGTCGGGCTGACGCCGGTTCCAGCGAAAACCCTGAACCGAAGAAGGAGATCCACCCGTGTTGAGACTACTGATTTCCGCTCTCGTGACCGTCCTGGTGACCCAGGCCGCGGTCATCGCCACCTCGGTGTACCTGCATCGCGGGCTGGCCCATCGGGCACTGAAGCTTCATCCCCTCGCCGATTGGATCTTCCGTTTCATCCTCTGGTTCAGCACGGGCCAGAACCGGCGCGAGTGGGTGGCGGTGCACCGCAAGCACCACGCCTTCACGGACACGGAGAAGGACCCCCACAGCCCCCTGGTTCACGGCTTCTGGCGCATCCAGCTGGGCAACGTCTACTACTACGTGCGTGAGGCGCGCAATCCGGAGACCATCGCGCGCTGGGCTAAGGACATCCGGGAGGACGTCTGGGACCGGGTGATGTTCAACAAGGGCACGCTGGGCGGAGCGGTGGGGATCGCGGTGGCCATGCTGGTGTTGGGACCGATCTGGGGACTGGCCGTGGCCATGACTCACTTCGTCCTCTA
>DASSSH010000077.1:0-2043 GCA_035708525.1 Candidatus Methylomirabilota bacterium | reverse complement strand
GGGGGAGAGGAAAGAGGAAAAGAGACCCCACTCCCCCAAGCGGGAGATGAAGGAGGATAAGAAGAGACTCCCTCTCCCCTCTGGGGAGAGGGCCGGGGTGAGGGGCAGAGAGAATCGCGCATTCACGGCAGCACGGGAATGATCCGGCAGAACTCGAGCACGGCCGCGACGACGGCGCTCAGCCGCTCGAAGGGCACGCCGGTGAGAACCTCGAGCGCCCATTCCTCATCGCCGATGGCGAGCCGGAGCACGGCGGCCTTCCTCGGACCCGGCGCATTGGGATCAAATATCGGCCGGGGAAGACCAGCAATCACCGTCGGATCATCGAGCAGGCGACCCACCAGCGCCACGTAGGCATCGGGCGCGATCTCGCCGGCTCGCTCCCACGCCGGCGACTGCGGCCGGGCACCGCTCATCGCCTCGATCGTCACGCGGCCGTCGCGGGCGACCAGCCGGGCGAGCCGCACCTCGGCCGCCCCGTCGTAGTCGGGCCGGCGCTCGAGTGACACGAACAGTCGGGAGCCGCGGCCCGCGGCGCTCAGCAGCGCCGCACGCAGCTCGGCCGATTGACGCTCGAGCCCGGCGCGATCGGGGCTGTCGGCGCGGGCCGCGAGCTGGCGGCGGATCGCCAGGTAACCCTCCAGCGAGGCCGGCTGAGCCCACGCCAGGCCGGCGCCCGCCAGGACCAGGAGGAGCGACAGGACGGCCCAGCGGCGCGGACGGGCCGGCATCATCTGATCTCGTGTGGGGGGCTGTCGCTGCGGGGCCCGGATCGCGGCGGCGTGGCTACGCGGACTGCTCTTTCTGCTCGGAGATCAGGATCGGGCGCTCCTTGTTCAGGATCACCTCGCGGGTGATGATGCACTCCTTGAGCCCCGGGATGGACGGGAGCTCGTACATCACCTCCAGCATGACCTCCTCCAGCACGGCCCGCAGCCCGCGCGCTCCCGTGCCGCGCTTCATCGCCTCGCGGGCGACGGCGGCCACGGCGTCGTCGGTGAACTTGAGCCGCACCTTCTCCAGCTCGAAGTACTTCTGGTACTGCTTGACGATGGCGTTCTTGGGCTCGCGCAGTATGCGCATCAGCGCCATCTCGTCGAGGTCGTGCAGCGTCGCGACCACCGGCAGCCGGCCGACGAACTCGGGGATGAGGCCGTACTTGAGCAGGTCCTCGGGCTGGATCAGCGCCAGCAGGTCGCCCACCCGCCGCTCCTCGCGGCTCTTGATCTCGGCGCCGAAGCCCATGCCGCTGCGGCCCACGCGCCCTTCCACGATCTTGTCGATGCCGACGAAGGCGCCGCCGCAGATGAACAGCACGTTGGTGGTGTCCACCTGGATGAACTCCTGGTGTGGGTGCTTCCGGCCACCCTGCGGCGGCACGTTGGCGACGGTGCCTTCCAGGATCTTGAGCAGCGCCTGCTGCACGCCCTCACCGGAGACGTCCCGCGTGATCGAGGGGTTCTCCGACTTGCGCGCGATCTTGTCGATCTCGTCGATGTAGACGATGCCCCGCTGCGCCCGCTCCACGTCGTAGTCCGCCGCCTGGAGCAGCCGGAGGATGATGTTCTCCACGTCCTCGCCCACATAGCCCGCCTCGGTCAGCGTCGTGGCATCGGCGATCGTGAAGGGCACATGGAGCATCTTGGCGAGGGTCTGGGCCAGCAGCGTCTTGCCTGAGCCCGTGGGGCCGATCAGGAGGATGTTGGCCTTCTGCAGCTCGACGTCACCCGCCTCGGACCCGGCTTCGATCCGCTTGTAGTGGTTGTGGACAGCCACGGAGAGGACCTTCTTGGCACGCTCCTGCCCGACCACGTACTGGTCGAGCACGTTCTTGATCTCGGCGGGCTTGGGGAGGCTGCGGAGCTCTCGGCTCTTCTCCTCTTCCCACTCCTCCGCGATGATGTCGTTGCAGAGCTCGATGCACTCGTCGCAGATGTAGACCGTGGGCCCGGCGATGAGCTTGCGCACGTCGTTCTGGCTCTTGCCGCAGAACGAGCACTTGAGCGTTCCGCCGCCTTCCCGGGCCCGTGCCATGGGCGTCGC
>DASSSH010000076.1:0-3307 GCA_035708525.1 Candidatus Methylomirabilota bacterium | reverse complement strand
CGAGCGTGCCGAGGGCGGCGGCCAGACGGCAGACGCGGTCGGCGTAATCCGCATAGGTGTAGCGCTGCAGCCCCACGCCGGGCACACGGGTGGCCATGGTCTTCCGGTGGAAGATCTTGCGCGCGCGCTCGAAGAATTGGGTCAGGGTCAACGGGTAGTCCATGATCAGGCCCTTCATGGCGTCATCGTCCTCCCAGGTCCTCCGAGGTGGCACAACGAAAGCCGATAAAGTGGTGGCCGCGGGCCACTCCACGGTGCTCGTAGAACCGCCGCCGCGTGACACTCAGCGATTCGATCGGGTCATCGTGGCTGGCGCCGCGGACCACGCGGCGCGCGAACCGGCCCGCCTGCTCCCGGCCGTCGTCGGCACGGTAGGGATAAGGCCGGAACTCGCTGGCCGTCCACTCTCGCACGTTGCCCAGCATGTCTTCGACGCCGTAGGGGCTGGCTCCCGCCGGCCGGCCGGCTCCCCGCTCGGTCGAATTGTAGTCGCGGCCGAAGATGGCGCGCTCTGAGGTGGGCGGCGCGTCGCCCCAGGGATAGCGGCGTCGATCGCCGCCGCGGGCGGCCTTCTCCCATTCGGCCTCCGTCGGCAGCCGCCGGCCGCGCCAGAGACAGTAGTCGCGGGCACCGAACCAGGTCACTTCCACAGCCGGGTGCTCCTCGTAGCCCGGATCGGGTGCGAACGGACCTTCGCGGCCACGCTGGGGACCGTGGATTCGCACATCCTCGTCATCCCAGTCGAAGTAGTCCTCGCCTTCTTCGCTCCGCGTGGCGCGCGCGTTGAGGAAGGCCGCGAACTCCCGATTCGTGACCTTGTGCCGATCCATCCAGAAGTCCCTCACGAAGACCCGGTGCTCGGGTCGCTCGTTCTTCGACCCCTCGTCGCTGCCCATCCAGAAGGCGCCCGCCTGGATCAGCATCACGCCGTCGGCGCTCGCCGGGACCGGCGCCAGCAGGAGCGCGGCGCTCAGGGCGAGCCCAGCTCGTTGCCGACCCACGAAGCCGGGAACTCCGGATCGCGAAGACGCTCGAACGCCACTCCCTGGATGATGAGCTTCATCATCTCGGTCGACCCTGCCGTCAGCCGTGCGGCGCGCACGTCGCGCAGGATCCGCTCGACAGGATACTTCTTCGTATAGCCGATGCCGCCCAGGATCTGGAGCGACTCGTCCGCCACTTCCCAGGCCGCCTCCACGCCCATGAGCTTGGCCATGGCCACCTCCGCGCGCGCCTCCTTGCCTCGGCCCGCGTCGAGCAGCCGCGCGGCACGGGTGTTGAGGAGATAGGCGGCGTCGAGCCGCGTCGCGAGATCGGCGACACGGAAGGCGATGCTCTGGTGGTCTGCCAGCCGCTTGCCGAAGGTCTTGCGGTGGAGCGCGTAGTTGGCGGCGATGCCGAGCGCGCGGTAGGCCTGGCCGAGCTGGGCGCGGGTGGCGACGACCCGTTCGAGCGCGAGCTCTTCCATGAGGATCTTCCAGCCCTGGCTCTCCTCGCCGATGAGGTTGGCGGCCGGGATCTCGAGGTTCTCGAAGGCGATCCAGGAGGAACCGAGCCCGCGGAAGCCCATCCAGTCGGTCTGCACCTCCTTGATGACATAGCCGGGGCGGTCCGTGTCCACGCAGAACATGGCGACGGCCTCGCGGCCGCCGGCTCTCACCTTGGCGGCGACGACGATGTAATCGACGCTCTGAGCGCCGTCGATGAAGCGCTTCTGGCCGTTGAGCACATAGGTCGGACCGCGGCGCTCCGCGCGCGTCTCGATGGCGGCCGCATCCGAGCCGGCGCCCGGCTCGGTCAGGGCCTGGCAGACGAATTTCTCCCCCGCCAGGGTCGGTCGTAGGTAGTGGTCGTGCAGATACGGCGAGCCGTACTTCCAGAGGATGTACCCGCCGTGGGAGGTGAAGGAGCGCGCGCAGGCCAGGGTGGCCGAGCCCCAGTAGCCCGCCAGCTCGTTGACCAGGGCGTCGTGGAGGATGCTGAGCCCGCCGCCGTTGAGC
The DNA here is from genome assembly GCA_035708525.1 of Candidatus Methylomirabilota bacterium. Classification (GTDB taxonomy): domain Bacteria; phylum Methylomirabilota; class Methylomirabilia; order Rokubacteriales; family CSP1-6; genus DASSSH01. The sequence goes on along the minus strand of DASSSH010000076.1, from coordinate 1,307 downwards.
TCGCGCGGCACCTGAACGCCGAGGAAGTGGTGCTTCGCCATGGCCCGCAGATAATCCGTCGGATACAGAATCTCGTTGCGATCCATCCGCTCGGGCAGGTCGGGCGGGATCAGCGCGCGGATGGTGCGCGAGGCCTCCTCGCGGTAGCGCGCCTCCTCGGGGCTGAGCTGACGGTCGCCGATCATCGTCGAGTCTCTGGTCTCGCGGGTTCCCCTAAGATAGGGGCGCGGCCCGCAACTGTCAACGCCGCGTGTTCTTTACGGAATCGGGCTCTTCGGGTATGGTGTCGCCATGAACTCGCGCTGGGACGATTCGGCCGCCCGCGGCCTGTCGGATCTCGATGTTCTGGTCTACGCCTCGCGCCTGATCGGCGCGGAGACATCGCTGGTCGTCTGGGGCGGGGGGAATACCTCGATCAAGCGGAACGAGCGGGATTATCGGGGGCGGGAGGTACCGGTGCTCCGGGTCAAGGGCAGCGGCTCCGATCTCAAGAGCATCCAGCCCAAGGACTTCCCGGGCGTGAGGATGGAGGACATCCGCGCGCTGCTCGAGCGCCAGGACATGGGCGATCAGGAGATGGTGGGGTACCTCGCCCAGGCGCTGATGGAGCCCGGAAGCCCACGTCCGTCCATCGAAACGCTGCTCCACGGCTTCCTGCCGGCGGAGGCTGTGATCCACACTCACGCCGATGCGATCGTGTCGCTGACCAACAACGACCGCTGCCGCGAGGTGCTCCAGCAGGTCTACGGCGATGAGGTGATCGCGCTCCCGTATCGCCGGCCGGGCTTCCTGATCTCGCGCGAGGTGGCCGACACCTTTCGCGCCCATCCCAAGGCGCGCGCCATCCTGCTCGAAAAGCACGGGACGATCTGCTGGGGCGCCACCGTCAAGGAGGCGTACCTCGCCACCATCGAGCTCATCAGCCGCGCGGAGGAGGCCATCGCGGATCGCGCGAAGGGGCGCGTCCGCTTCGGCGGACTGTCGGTCGCCGCGCCCAGCGCCGAGCAGCGTCGCCGCGTCGCCCTGGCCGTGGCGCCATGGCTGCGCGGGGTGGTGGGGCGCGACCGGCGCGTGGTCGTGACCTTCGACGACGGCGCGGCCGTGCTCGAGTTCGCCGGCTCCAGGGAGGCGCGCGCCCTCTCGGGCGTCGGGCCCGCCACGCCCGATCATACCCTCTACACCAAGCGGCTGCCCTGCTTCGTCCCGGTCGACCGGCCGGACGATCCCGAGGCCGTGAAGGCGGCGCTCAAGTCGTCGGTGGACGGCTTCGTCGGCGACTACACGGCCTACGTCAAGGCGCACGATCC
>DASSSH010000075.1:0-5519 GCA_035708525.1 Candidatus Methylomirabilota bacterium | reverse complement strand
GGTGGCCGAGGACGGCATTCGGGCCCTCGACAGCGGGAAGACATTCGAACCGGGCGAGCTGATGGTTCGAGAGTACTACCGCTTCGAAGGCATCTCGGACCCCGACGATCTGGCGATCGTCTATGCCCTCGAGAGTCGGAGCGGCGTGCGAGGCACGCTGGTGGACGCATTCGGCGTCTATTCGGATCCCGCAGCCGCCGCGCTCCTCGCCGCCATCCCGACCCGCCTCACCGCTCCCCCGGCCTGATCCGCGTTCGCTCCCCTCGCCTGCATCGATGCCGGATCAGCGGAACAGCCGCTCGAGCCAGCTGAACACCGATCCGGAAGCCGTGCACTCGCTCGGCGGGACCGTCCCTTGGCGGAACGCCTCCTGCACGATCTCGTCGCTGCCGCACCAGAACGGAACCGGCCGCCCGGTCCGCCGATCCACCTGCACCAGGACCACGCCCGGCGGCGGCTTGAAGGCGGTGGGCGGCGACCGCCGGACCGCAGCCTGCATGACCGGACCCCAGATCGGCAGCGCGGCCTGAGCGCCCGTCAACCCGAGCGGGGCGTCGTCGTCCCGGCCGACCCAGACACCGACGACCAGGTCAGGCGTGTAGCCGACGAACCAGGCGTCCCGCAGCCCGTCGGTGGTGCCGGTCTTCCCCGCCGTCACTTCGCTCAGCCCCCAGGCAGAGCTGCTGGCGCCGGTGCCCCACCGCATCACCCCGCGCAGCAGATTGGTCGTCACGAACGCGGACTCGGCCGAGACCGCCTGAGTCGGGGACGGCAACGCCGCGATCGCCACGCGGCCGGCGGACGCATCCGGAGCGAGTGCGGTCGGACTGGCGCGAACGCCGTTGTTGGCCAGCGTGGCGAACGCGGAGGTGATCTCGAGCAAGGTCACCTCCGAAGTCCCGAGGGCAAGGGAGGGAACCGGGACCAGCGGATGCTCGATCCCGACGGCGCGCGCGACCTCGGCCACCCGGCGGGGACCCACGTCCAGCGCGACACGAATGGCCGGAATGTTCAGCGATTGCTCCAGCGCACGGCGCACCGTGACGCGCCCGTGGAATTGCCCATCGATGTTCTTCGGCTCCCAACTGCCGCTGGCGTCGTGGACCTCCAGTGGCTCGTCGGCGATGAGCGAGGCCGGCGTGAGGCTCCGGCCGCCGTCGCGCGCCGCCTCGAAGGCCGCCAGGTAGACGAAGGGCTTGAAGAGTGAGCCCGGCTGCCGCACGGCGCGGGTCGCGCGATTGAACGGAGCGACCTCGTAGCGCCGGCCGCCGACGAGGGCCCGGATCTGGCCGGACGCCGGCTCGATGGCCACCACGGCGGCCTGCACGCGGCCGGCGAGATCGGGCCGTCCGCGCTCGATGCGCGCGATGCCGTCACGCACGGCCGCCTCGGCCGCCTGCTGGAGCGGGAGGCTCATCGTCGTCTGGAGGTGCAGCTCTCCCGATGCCGGCCCATCCATCCTGCGATCGAGCTCGCGGGCGACGACGTCGACGAAGTACGGCGACGTCCGCGGGATCTCGGTCGGCCGCCAGCGCAGCGGCTGGGCCATCGCCCGCCGGGCCGCGGCGGGCGGGATCAGCCTCGCTTCCTGCATGGCCAGGAGAATCTCGTCCCGCCGCTTCTTCGCTTCGGGGCGCGGGCCGGCGAGCAGCCGGTTCGGCGCACGGATGGCGCCGGCCAGCCAGGCGGCCTCCTCCACCTGGAGCGCCGCGAGGTCCTTGCCGAGGAACGAGCGCGCCGCGGCCGGGAGCCCGTGCACCGCCACGTCCCCATACTGGCCGAGATAGACGGTGTTGAGATACGTCTCGAGAATGCGGGCCTTGGAATACCGCGCCTCGAGCAGGAGCGCGATGAAGGCCTCGCGGACCTTGCGGTTCCACCGCCGCCGACTGTCGAGGAACAGCGTCCGGGCCAGCTGCTGGGTGATGGTGCTCCCGCCCTCTCGCAGCTCGCCGCGCCTGAGGTCGGCACGGAGCGCGCGGCCGATGGCGAGCAGATCGATTCCCGGATGGTTCCAGAATCGCCGGTCTTCGGCGGTCAGCACAGCGTCGACGACAGAGCGCGGCATCCGATCGAGCGGCACCCAGCTCTGCAGGCGGCGTGAGGGGAGGATGACCCCGATGGGCCGGTCGCCCGCGTAGAGATGGATCGCGGAAGCGGCAGCCCCGGGTCGCGGGAGCGAGAAATGCCACGAGAGCCCGCCCAGGGCCACGAGCACGATCGCCGCGGCGAGCCCGGCGGCCGCCCGGCGTGAGAGTCGGGCCGCACGCGCGCGCACGACGTCGACGAGCCATGCCAGCGGTGCGGCAGGAGGTCTCATGTCCCTGTCAGGGAGCATCGCGTGTGCCAAGGGGTGCCGCGAGAGCCCGCCGGTCAGAACTCACGACGACACGCGGACTTGCCGCTTGATCGACCGGGGCTCGGCTTCGTCGAAAGCCGAAACTGCTGGAACTACCGGGTAAAAATTACCAGCCGTCGGGCTACGCGGAGCCCGCATCCTCGGCGGCGTAGCGCTGGAGCTTGTTGTGGAGCGTCTTCGGGCTGACCCCGAGAACCTCCGCGGCGCGCGTCTTGTTGTCCTGCGTCGCCTTGAGCGTCCGCAGAATCAACTCCCGCTCCGCGTGGTCGAGCTTCGTTCCGACCGGCAGCATCACCACATCCCCCCGCTCCGGCGTGACCGCGGACGGAGCCGAGGACGAGGCCGGACCGAAGCGCAGGCAGTCGGGCGGGATCAATCCCTCTCCGCACTGGACGACCGCGCGCTCGATCATGTTCCGAAGCTCGCGCACGTTTCCGGGCCAGTCGTGCTGCTGGAGAAGCCTCAGGCTCGCCTCGTCCATTCCCCGCACGGTCTTGCCGTACTTCTCGTTGAACTCGCGGATGAACTCCTCGACGAGGAGCGGGATATCCTCCTTCCGCTGCCGGAGCAGCGGCATCTCGATAGCCAGAACGTTCAGCCGGTAGTAGAGATCCTCGCGCAGCTTCGAGTCCTTGACAGCCTGTGCCGGCTCCCGGTTCGTCGCGGCGATGATCCGGACATCCACGCGCAGCTCCCCCTTGGCCCCCAGCCGCCGCACGCCCCCATCCTGGAGGACGCGGAGGTACTTGGCCTGCAGCCGTGGGCTCATCTCCGTGATCTCGTCGAGGAAGAGCGTTCCACCGTCCGCGAGCTCGAAGTACCCTTCGCGGCGCTGGAGCGCTCCGGTGAAGGCGCCCTTTTCGTGTCCGAACAGCTCGCTCTCGAGCAGGGTCTCCGGAATCGCGGAGCAGTTCACCGCGACGAAGGGCTGCGTCCGACGGGCCGAGAGGTCGTGGATCGTTCGCGCTGCCAGCTCCTTGCCGGTTCCCGTCCCGCCCGAGATGAGCACCGGCACCGGCGTCGTCGCCGCTTGATCGATAAGCCGATAGACTTCACGCATGGCCGGGCTGGCGCCCAGCAGCGTCCCCACCCCGCGCACGTCCCGCACCTGCCGTCTCAGCGCGGTCACCTCTCGTGCGATCTGGGCTCGCTCGACGGCCTTCTCCAGCAGCGCTCCCAGGCGGCGTGGCTCCACGGGCTTGGTCAGGTAGTCGTACGCTCCCTCCTTCATCGCCGCCACGGCCGTCTCGACGTTGCCATGTCCCGTCAGCACGATCACCGCCGCCGTGGGCTGCTCGTTGCGCACCGCCTTGAGGACGCCGAGCCCGTCCAACCCGGCCATCACGAGGTCGGTGATGACGACGGCGGGGCGGAACGCGGCTGCCTGCTTCACGGCCTCCTCGCCGTTGGCGGCCTCCTGCACCTCGTAGCCGAGCGTGGACAGGAGCATGGATAAGCCGGTCCGCGATGACTCCTCGTCATCCACCACGAGCACTCGCGTTGCCGTCATGGTCTGCCTCCCACGGCCTTCTGGCCGGCCTGCGCCAGGAGGCCGACCAGCCTGCCGCGGTCAAAGGGCTTCACCAGATGCGCGTCGAAGCCGGCCTGCCGCGCGCGGCGATGATCCTCCGGCTGGCCGTACCCCGTCAAGGCCACCAGGAACATCTTGCGCCCCTCCGGCGTCGCGCGGAGTCGCCTGACCACCTCGTAGCCGTCGAGACCGGGCAGGCCGATGTCGATCAAGGCGACCTCGGGTCGGACGCGCAGGGCCGCCTCCACTCCGTGCGGACCGTCCACCGCCTCGTAGACTTGGTGACCCGACTCGGTGAGATACATGCGGAGCATGTCGCGGGCATCCTCGCTATCCTCGACGATGAGGATCCGGCGCGAGGGCACGGGTCCGCGCGCCGCCGGCGAGACCGGCTTCACCGCGGGCGCCAGCACCCGCGGCAGCCGGATCGTGAACTGGCTACCGCGGCCCCGTCCCTCACTGGAAGCCTCGATCGTGCCCCCGTGGGCTTCGACCAGCCACTTCGCCAGCGTGAGCCCGATGCCGAGACCGCCCTGCGACCGCTCGATGGTGTGATCGCCCTGCTGAAAAGGCTCGAACACGTGCGGCAGTATCTCGGGCGCGAGGCCGAGCCCGGTGTCCCGGATCCGGACGACCGCGTGGTCGCCCGAGGCGACCACGGCGAGATCGATGGAGCCGTCGCCGGGTGTGTACTTGACCGCGTTGAGAATGAGGTTTGAGAACACCTGCTGGATCCTGACCGGGTCCGCCACGACCCACACGGGCTCGACGTTGACGGAGACTGCATGACGACCGGTCTTGCCGGCCGTCCGCAGCGCCCCGAGACACTGGGTCACGCTGTCGGCGAGGTTCACTGGCTGAACGTCGAGGGCGATCTTCCCGCGTGTCAGCCGAGCCATGTCCAGCAGATCGTCGACCATCCGAGCCAGCTGTTCCGCGCCCCGGGAGATGACCTGACGGGCACGAACCGCAGCCGGAGTGCGAGCGCCGATGAAGTCCAGCACATAGACGGCGTTGCTGATGGCGCCGAGCGGGTTCCGGAGCTCGTGGCCCAGCATCGCGATGAACTCGTCCTTGGCGCGGTTGGCGACCTCGGCGTCCGCCCTCGCCGCCTTCTCCGCCGCCAGCAATCGGGCGTTCTGGATGGCGATGGCGGCATGCTCCGCGAGCCGCTGGACCACAGTCTCGTCGTGCTCGGTGAAGGCGCGGGCCGTGCGCCGGTCGAGATAGACGAGTCCTTCGACTTCGCTGCCGAGACGGACGGGCACGACGAGGCTCGCGATGGTGCCCTCGTCGGCGAGCAGGAGGAGGTCACCCGCCTGGGCGAGCGGGTCGCGCCGAAGGTCCTCACTCCGGTAGGGTTTGCCGGTCTCCCACACGTGCCCCCCGAGCCCCTTGCCACGGTCGACCTCGACGGGATGCCGATCCGTCAGCTTCGAGCCCGCCGAGTACCGGAAGACCATGCGGTCTGCCTCGAGGTCGCGGAGGGCGATTCGTCCGATGTCCGCGACGCAGAGCTCTTTCGCTCCGTCCACGACACGCTTGAGAATGGTGTCGAGATCCAGCGATGTCGCGATCGTGGCGCTCAGGTCGGCGAGGATCTCCGCCTCGCGCCGCCGCCGCTGGGCG
>DASSSH010000074.1:0-5881 GCA_035708525.1 Candidatus Methylomirabilota bacterium | reverse complement strand
CGGAGCGGATCTTCTGGACCAGGTGAAGCCCGCTCATCCGGGGCATGGCCCAGTCCGTGATCACGAAGTCAACCTGCTCCGAGGCGAGCTTGGCGAGGGCCGCCTGGGCGTCCTCGGCCTCGACGACGGAGTCGTAGCCGATGAGCTTGAGTTGACTGCTGATGATCCGGCGCATCGTGGCCGAATCATCGACGACGAGGAATCGCATCACCGGCGGCTCCTTCCGCTGCCTGGGCCAGGGAAAGGGAGAGCTCTTCAGACGGATCCCTGAGCAGGGTGGTGCAAGAGGGATGCCCCGGGGACTACGGGCAAAAAGCGTGTTGTTTCAGGACGTTCCGGATCTAGGTGCCGCTGGATCTTCCCAACTTTGGGAACCCGGACTGAAAAAAAACGTCCACCAGCTCGACCAGAGACCGTTGGACGGGGGCCCGACTAGATCTGCTGCGCGCCGTTCTTTTCGGCCGCCGGATTGGCTTCTGCTCACTTTGTCTTTCCGGGCGAGGCGCAGGGGCTGAATCTAGGCTCGACCCGAAAGGGGTGCATCCGGGGGATCGCGAACGTCAGGATCGTCGCCACGGTCACCGCCAAGATCGTCGCCACAACGAAGAGCATCCACGTGTTCGGCCTCGTCGCGCCCAAGGCCACGATCACGAAGAGGATCGGAATGTCGAGGAAGTGAGTGAACGTCGGCACGTGCTGACGACGGGCTTCCTCGAGTTCCGAAGTCACGGCACCTCGCTCGAGCGCATCCTTGGTGAGCCGACTGAGTCGAAGAAAGTAGAGTCGCGTAATGGTATTCCCTTCGATGAACTCGAAGCCAAAGAGCGCCACCATACCAACAAGCCACGGCATTCCGAGAAACGCCCAACCCCCATAAGCGATGACAATCAACCAGATGCCGGAGCCCAGCAAGAGTAGGGCACCCGGCACGACGAGGCCGTCATAAAACACCCTGATGCTACGGACGTTCTCCGCGAAGAGTAGGAGCTGCTGGACCTGTCGTGAACGAAGGTCCGCGAACCATACGCCAATGAGCCCCGCCCCCATCAGAGTAAGGCCGAGGAGGTGGAAGAATTTCAGCAGCGGATATGTCACGGTCTGACCCCCACCGCGTACTGCTCATACCCCGGCGCAGCTGAGCACCATCTCCAGCAGCCGCCGAGCATTGTCGCCCATGATCTTGGCGCGACATGCTCGACGCCAACGGCGTCCTCCAGCCTCAGATGGTCTCCCTCAGCCCAGCGACGTTGAACGCGGCGACGGGCCGCAGCAGTCCCTTGAGCGTCAGCGGCCCGATCTCCTCGAGCTTCGCCAGGCCCTCGATCGTCGTCGCCACCTTCTGGTGGACGAGGATCTGGCCGCCCTTGGCCTCGCCGCAGAGCCGCGCCGCCAGGTTCGTGACCGTCCCGATGGCGCCGTAGTCCCACCGGCCCTCGAAGCCGATAGCGCCGATGGTCGCGTAGCCCTGGGCGATCCCCACGCCGAAGGCAAGCTCGTAGCCACGCTTCCGCCAGCCCAGGGCCAGGTCGTCCACGCGCTCTCGCATCGCCACAGCCATCCGCACGGCGCGCTCGCCCGGGTTGGGAACCGGCACGGGGTCGTTGAAGAAGATCATCATGCCGTCGCCGGTGAAGCGCTCGAGCGTCCCCTCGTGCTCGAGGATGAGCTTGCCCATCTCCGCGTGGTACTCGCGAAGCACGCCGATCACTTCCTCGGGCTCGGACGTCTCGGCGAAGGCCGGCCATGAAGGCCTCGACGATGCCCTGCGAGGCGGCCTCGAAGCAGTCGAACGGCTGCATGATCTGGCCGCCCGTGAAGACCTCGATCCGGAAGCGCCCGCCGCTCGTCTCCTCCACGACCTGCGCCAGTCGCTGGGCCGCGCGCTGGTGCACATCGAGCGCCGGGGGGAAGGCGGTGGACATGCGCCACTGGACCTTCGGCTGAGCGATGACGTGAGGAGCATCGACGATGGCGCTCGCGGCGGCAGCCGCCACCACCCCGCCTGCCGTAGCGATGAACCTGCGGCGCTCGGTCGTCACGCCCGCCTCACTTGGGCTGTGAAGGCCGAACCAATTGTTGCGAACTGTCGTCCGGGGCGTCGACACAACGGCGGCGGAGTGACTGCCCTGGTGTTCGGAAGGCGGGCGGAGGAGATCGGCGCGGCCGGGGCGCAGCCCCGTTGCTTTACTTGCACTGGCCGACCCGCTCATGCTGCGTCGCCAAGGCGGCACCTCGCCCGAAAGGCGGGTTTCGCGGCCTGCACCACCGCCGACCATGGACTCGTCGGTCTGGTCCGCCGAGTATATGCGGTGCCGCCGAAGGGGTCAATCACCTGACCTCGAATGGGTGCCGCCCTCGCACTTCGGCTCCCCCGCAGAAGCCGTAGCCGTCCACCGAGCGTGGTCCAGGCTCGCGCCGGGCACGGCGTCGAACGGCGGGGCTTGTATTCCATGCCCCAACGGGGTATCTTCTTTGTAGATACGGACCCGACTGGGGGGCTAGCATGCGCGTTCCGGTTCAGAAGTGGGGGAACAGTCTCGCCCTGCGAATCCCGAAGCCATTCGCCGAGGACGTTGGTGTCAGCGAAGGCACGGTCGTCGATGTGTCCGTTTCGAAGGGACGGCTAATCGCAGCACCCGCCGCGCCACCGCGCCCTCGCCTTGGGCATCTGCTCCGGCGCGTCACGAAGCGCAACCTGCACGGAGAGGTGGAGACCGGGCCCCCGGTTGGTCGTGAGGCGTGGTAGTGCCGCGCCGCTACGTGCCACGACGTGGCGACATCGTGTGGCTCTCATTCACTCCGCAGGCCGGCCATGAGCAGGCCGGCCGCCGCCCCGCGCTCGTGTTGTCCCCTTCGGCGTACAACCGCAAGGTCGGCCTGGCCCTGTGCTGTCCGATAACGAGCCGAGTCAAGGGATATCCGTTCGAAGTACCCGTTCCCCACGGCCTGACGGTGGCAGGCGTCGTTCTCGCCGACCAGGTGAAGAGCCTCGATTGGCGGGCTCGGCGTGCAGAGTTCGCCGACCGTCTTCCCGATGCCGAAGTCGGCCGGGTTCTTGGCCTGGTGATGGCGCTCCTGAGCGAGGCTAACGCGTGATGGCTTCCCGTGTTTCAGCCCCAGCCACGTTCCTCGGATCAGCCCAGCACCGCCTCCAGCAGCCGCCGGGCATTGCCACCCATGATCTTGGCGACGTCGTCCGGCGCGAAGCCACGCGCGAGGAGCGCAGCGGGGATGGTCGGCCACTCGGCGTAGTTCCTGAAGAGCCCGAAGGGGCCCGTGCCGTCCATGTCCGTGCCGATCGCCACGTGCTCGACCCCGACGGCATCCACGAGGCGGGCGATGTGCTCGATGAAGGTCTCGAAGCTCGGGTCGGTGAGCGAGAACGGCCACGCGCCGATGAGGCCGCCGTGACTCGTGACCAGACGCGCGTGCTCGAAGCTGACAAAGCGGGGAAAGCCCGTGGCGTCCTGGATCGCGCTGTGGGAGATCGTGAGGGGCTGATCCGACGCATCCACGGCGCCCTTGACCACGTCGAAGGGCGCATGGGCGAGGTCGATCAGCATCCGGAGCCGGTTCATCTCGCGCACGACCTCGCGCCCGAACGGGGTGAGGCCGCCGTGGCGCGGCGGCTCGGTCTGGATGTCGCCGAGCTCGTTGATGCGGTAGTGGACGAGCTGGAGCGAGCGCACGCTGCGGTCGTACGCCGCCTGGACGCGCTCGAGCCGGCCCTCGAGGAAATCGCAGCCCTCGACGGCGAGGATGCCGCTCCGGCTCTTCGCCGCGGCGGCCTCGGCGAGATCGCCGGCGCGCAGCACCGGACGCAGCCCGAGCGCCGGCTCGGAGCCGGCAAGGAAATCGAGCTGCTGCCAGGTCGAGGCCAAGAGCTCGCCCGGCTCGGGCTCGCGCGCGGCGTAGATGCCGCCGGTCTCCCGCAGCCCGAGGACGGGCAGATCGCCGACAGCCGCCAGGACGATAGCGCCTACCTTCCCTGAGGCGATCGCCTTCGCGTGGCCGTCCACGGTCGTGGAGGCCAGGGCTGGGATCAGCGCCGGATGGGAATGGAGATCGACGGAGAAGGCGTCGTCGCGGAGCGCGCTCATCGTTAGGCCGACCTATTCACGAACGGTTGTCTTCCGTGCGCCTCCCCTCACCCTGACCCTCTCCCCCTCCGGGGGCGAGGGATCAGAACGACTCCCTCTCCCTCTGGAGGGAGAGGGCCGCGGTGAGGGTGGAGCGCGGCTTCGCGCATAATCCGGACTAGCCGCTCTGTTCCAGGGCCTTCTTGATCTCCTCCGCCGGCACGGCGATCTGCACCCCCGCCCGCTCCTCCTGGAGCAGCATGGGGACGCGCGAGTCGCGGTCGCCCCAGCCGCGGTTGAGGGCCTCGGTCATCTCCTCGAGGGTGAGATTGGCGATGCGCATGGGCACGCCGACCTCGCGCGCGAGCGCGGTGGCCAGCGAGACGTCCTTGTGGGCCAGCCGCAGGGTGAAGGACGGCGGATCGAACTTACCCGGCAGGAAATTATCCGCGAGACGGTCGAAGGTGCGCGCGCGGCCGCCCGCTCCCTGGCGCACCGCCTTCCAGAGCACCAGGGGGTCTACGCCGGCCTTGACGCCCAGGGTGAAGACCTCGGCCAGCGCGGTCTGGATCGTGTAGCCGGCGCAGTTGTGGACGAGCTTGGCCACCGAGCCCGCGCCGATAGGACCCACGTAGTAGGGCTGATCACCGATGGCGTCCAGCACGGGTTTGAAGCGATCATAGATCTCGCGATCGCCGCCCACCCAGAGCGCGAGCTTCCGGGTCCGCGCTCCCTTGGGGCCGCCGCTCACCGGGGCGTCTAGCAGATGCAGCCCCTTGGCCTTGAAGGCGGCGTGCAGCCGCCGGACCAAAGCCGGCGAGTTGGTCGAGAGATCGAAGCAGGCCGCCCCGCGCTTCATGCCGTGAATGAGACCTTCGGCCCCGACGGCCACCGCTTCCACCTCCGCCGGCCCGGGCAAGGAGGTGAAGACCACCTCCACGGCCTCGGCGACCTGGCGCGGGGTGTCCTGCCAGACGGCGCCCTTGGCCAGATGCGGTGCCGCCGCCTCCTTCCTCAGATCGCTGACGACCAGCTCGTGGCCCGCCTCCTGAAGATGGGTCGCCATGTGCGTGCCCATCGTGCCCAGTCCGATGAACCCGACTTTCATGCTTTCTTCTCCTCGAAGACCTGTTTGGCGATGCGCGCCGCCGACATGGCGCTGGGCCAGCCGGCGTAGAACGCCAGATGGGTGATGAGCTCACCGATCTCCTCCTTGGTCACGCCGTTGGCCAGCGCGCGCTCGGTGTGGCCACGGAGCTGGTCCGGCCGGTAGAGGGCCACGAGAGCCGCCACGGTGATCAGGCTCCGATCGCGCTTGGACAGCCCGGGGCGCTCCCAGATGTCGGGGTAGAGCAAGGTCTCCGTGAGCTCGATGAGGCGGGGAACGACTGGGCGGACCTCGTTGCGGACGGGCGAGACGGGGGTGGCCATCGCGACTCCTCCCTATCAGTGGACTCGACGGCTGGAACGCGTAGAATCCTCGCACGAGAAAGGAGCCTACGCCATGCCCACCGCGCCCTACCGCATCTATGCGGTCCGCTACGCCCACCGCAAGTGCACGACCTCCGAGTGCTTCTACGGCGACTATCAGGCCGCGCCCATGACCATGGACTACTTCGTCTGGGCGCTGACCAACGGCAGCCACACGGTGATCGTGGACGTGGGCTTCACCGAGCCCGTGGGCACGCGGCGGGGCCGGCAGTTCCTGCGCGCCCCCGACAAGGGGCTGGCCGAGATCGGCATCGATTGCGGCCAGGTCGAGCACGTCGTCATCAGCCACTTCCACTACGACCACGTGGGCA
>DASSSH010000073.1:0-10216 GCA_035708525.1 Candidatus Methylomirabilota bacterium | reverse complement strand
TGTCCTACGACCCGGCGTTCACGAACACCGCGTCGACGATCAGTCGGATCACGGAAATCGACGGCGACCGCGGCATCCTGCGGTACCGCGGCTACCCGATCGAGGAGCTGGCCGAGCACTCCAACTACCTCGAGGTGGCTTACCTGGTGCTCCACGGGGAGCTGCCGACCATCTCCCAGATGGACGACTGGGTCTGGCAGATCACGCATCACACATGGGTGCACGAGAACATCAAGAAGTTCATGGACGGCTTCCACTACGACGCCCACCCCATGGGCATGCTGGTGTCCACCGTGGCGGCGCTGTCCACCTTCTACCCGGAGGCGCGGGACGGCGCCGACCCGGTGATCCGCCGGCGGCAGATCGTCCGCCTCATCGCCAAGATGCCGACGCTGGCGGCCTTCGCCTTCCGTCACAGCCTCGGCATGCCCTACGCCTATCCGGACAATGGGCTGTCGTACACCGGCAACTTCCTCAACATGCTGTTCAAGACCACCGAGGTGAAGTACGAGCCCAATCGGACCATCGAGAAGGCGCTCGAGGTGCTGTTCATCCTGCACGCCGACCACGAGCAGAACTGCTCGACCAACGCGGTGCGCAGCGTCGGCTCCTCGCGGGTCGATCCCTACTCTGCGGTCGCGGGGGGCGTCGCGGCGCTGTACGGGCCGCTGCACGGCGGCGCCAATGAGGAGGTGCTCCGGATGCTGTCGGCCATCGGCAGCAAGGAGCGCATCCCGGAGTTCATCAAGCAGGTCAAGGAAGGCAAGGCCAAGCTCATGGGCTTCGGCCACCGCGTCTACAAGAACTACGACCCGCGCGCCAAGATCATCAAGCGCATGGCCGACGAGGTCTTCGAGGTGACGCAGCCGAGCCCGCTCCTGCCCATCGCGCTGGAGCTGGAGCGGATCGCGCTCCAGGACGAGTACTTCGTCTCGCGCAAGCTCTATCCCAACGTGGACTTCTACTCGGGCCTGATCTACCAGGCCATCGGCTTCCCCGTGGAGATGTTCCCGGTGCTCTTCGCCATCCCGCGCACGAGCGGCTGGCTCGCGCAGTGGCAGGAGATGCGCGACGACCCGGAGCAGAAGATCGCCCGGCCGCGCCAGCTCTACCTGGGCAAGGGGCTGCGCGGCTACGTGGAGATCGGCAAGCGCGACGAGGGGGCCGAGAGCGGAGCGTGAGCGAGCCGATCCGGTTCGACCGGGCGCCCCGGCGCGTGTACTGGGAGGTCACGCGGGCCTGCGATCTCGCGTGCCGCCACTGCCGCGCCGAGGCGGCGCCCGAGCCCGATCCGGCCGAGCTGAGCGCGGCCGAGGGGCTCCAGCTCCTCGACCGTCTCGCCCGCTTCGGGGTGCCGCTGCCTCATCTGATCCTCACCGGCGGCGATCCGCTGAAGCGCGCCGACCTGTTCGACCTGATCGGCGCCGCGCGCGGGCTCGGGTTCGAGGTCTCGGTGGCGCCCAGCGGCACGCCGCGGCTCACCACCGAGGCCATCGCCCAGCTCAAGGCCGCCGGCGTCGATGCGATCTCCCTTAGCCTGGACGGCTCGACCGCCGCCCGTCACGACAGCCTTCGCGGCGTCCCGGGATGCTTCGACCGGACGCTCGCCGCCGCGCGCGAGGCCGCGGCCGCCGGGCTGCCGTTTCAGATCAACACTCTCGTCAGCGAAGAGACCTTGGGTGACCTCCCCGAGATCCACCATCTCGCCGACGAGCTCGGCGCGGCCCGGTGGAGTCTCTTCTTCCTCATCTCCGTGGGGCGCGGCACGGTGCTCCGCCCCATCTCCGCCGCCGCGTGCGAGCGTCTCTTCGAAGCGCTCGCCGAGATCGCCGGCACGCCGGGGCCGCTCATCACGACCACCGAGGCGCCACACTTCCGCCGCGTGGCGCTGGAGCGCGCCCGCAAGGCCGGTCGCGGCGAGGCCGCCGTGCCGCAGCGGTCGATCGGGCACGGCGCGGGGATCCGCGACGGCAACGGCATCATGTTCATCTCGCATACGGGCGAAGTGCATCCCTCGGGCTTTCTGCCGCTGACCGCCGGCAACATCCGCACCGCCGATCCCGTGGCCCTCTATCGCTACTCCGGCTTGTTCCGCGCCCTCCGCCGCACCGAGCTCTTCGGCGGCCGCTGCGGCCGCTGCGACTATCGGGAGCCCTGTGGCGGCTCCCGGGCGCGCGCCTTCGCGGCGACGGGCGATCCGCTGGCCGAGGATCCGTTGTGCCTCTACCAGCCGGTCGCCGTCGGGGCGGAGGACGGCCCGTAGCGGCCGGGAAACCTTGACCCAGTGGGGCTTCCGCGCCCCACGAGGAGCCCGCCATGACTTCGCCGACCGTCATGGGGCGGATGCTCCAACTAGCTGAGTCGATTGACTGAGCGGCGCCCGCGGGAAGGTCGCGCCTGGGCGTGCCGGGTGGCACACGCGTTGCTGAGTACTGAACGAGCAGCCAGTCCAGTCGACGGGCCGTCCGTAAGGAGGAGGCAATGGAGACGGTGACCGCGGTGCCCCCGGTCCCGGAGCGCGCGATCGGCCGTCGCCACGTCACGCTCGACGGCAATGAGGCCGCCGCTCATGTCGCCTATCAGCTCTCCGACGTGATCGCCATCTATCCGATCACGCCGTCCTCCGCCATGGGCGAGTGGGCCGACCAGTGGGCGGCCGAGCGCCGGCCCAATCTCTGGGGCACGGTGCCGACCGTCATCGAGATGCAGAGCGAAGGCGGCGCCGCCGGGGCCCTGCACGGAGCCCTCGAGACGGGCGCGCTGGCCACGACCTTCACGGGTTCCCAGGGCCTGCTCCTCATGATCCCGAACATGTACAAGATCGCCGGCGAGCTCACGCCAGCCGTCTTTCACGTGGCCGCTCGGGCCCTGGCCACCCAGGCGCTGTCGATCTTCGGGGACCACAGCGATGTGATGGCGGCGCGCACCACGGGCTTCGCGATGCTCGCCTCGGCCTCGGTCCAGGAGGCCATGGATCTGGCGCTGGTGGCTCACGCTGCCACGCTCGAGGCCCGCGTGCCCTTCGTACACTTCTTCGACGGCTTCCGGACCTCTCACGAGGTGGCCAAGGTGGAGGCGCTCGGGCCCGACGATCTGCGCGCCGTCCTCCCCGAGGACCTGGTGCGCGCTCACCGGGCACGGGCGCTGTCTCCGGATCGCCCGGTGATTCGCGGCACCGCCCAGAACCCGGACATGTATTTCCAGGCGCGCGAGGCAGCCAACCCGTACTACTTGGCGTGCCCGGCCATCGTGCAGGCCGCGATGGACCGCTTGGCCCAGCGGATCGGGCGTTCCTACCATCTGTTCGACTACACGGGCGCCCCTGACGCCGAGCGCGTGATCGTCCTCATGGGCTCGGGCGCCGGCGCCGTCGAAGAGACGGTCGAGGCCCTCCGGGCCCGCGGCGAGCGGGTGGGTCTCCTCACGGTGCGGCTCTTCCGGCCGTTCTCGGCCGAGCATTTCCTCGCCGCGCTGCCGCCGACGGTCCGGGCCATCGCGGTCCTGGACCGGACCAAGGAGCCGGGCGGCATGGGAGAGCCGCTCTACCTCGACGTCGCGGCGGCCGTCCTCGACGGCGTGACCGGCGGCCGGGCGCCGTTCCGCGCCTTGCCCCGGGTGATCGGCGGGCGGTACGGGCTGGCGTCCAAAGAGTTCACTCCGGCCATGGTCAAAGCCGTCTTCGACGAGCTCGGCCGGGAGCGGCCTCGCGCGCGCTTCACCGTGGGGATCCACGACGACGTGACCCACCTGAGCCTGCCCTGGGACCCCGCCTTCTGCACCGAGGATCCGGCCACGGTGCGCGCCGTCTTCTACGGCCTCGGCGCCGACGGCACGGTCGGGGCCAACAAGAACTCGATCAAGATCATCGGCGAGGCGACCGAGAACTGGGCCCAGGGATATTTCGTCTACGATTCGAAGAAGTCGGGCTCGATCACCGTCTCGCACCTCCGCTTCGGCCCCCGGCCCATCCGCTCCACCTATCTCATCGACCGGGCGACCTTCGTGGGCTGCCACCAGTTCTCGTTCCTCGAGCGCCTCGACATGCTCGAGGCGGCGGAGCCGGGCGCCGTGTTCCTCCTCAACAGCCCGTACGGCCCCGACGAGGTCTGGGATCGGCTCCCGCGTCCGGTCCAGGAGCAGATCATCGTCAAGCGGCTCCGGCTCTTCGTCATCGACGGCTACCGCGTGGCCCGGGAAGCCGGCATGGGCGGCCGGGTCAACACCGTGATGCAGACCTGCTTCTTCGCCATCAGCGGGGTACTGCCGCGGGAGGAAGCCGTCGCCGCCATCAAGGAGGCCATCGCGCACACCTACGGCAAGCGGGGCGAGGTGGTGGTGCGCAAGAACTGGGACGCGGTCGACAGCGCGCTGGCGCGCCTGCACGAGGTGCGGATCCCGGCCGAGGTGACGAGCCGCTTCGACCGCCGGCCGCCGGTGCCGGCCGAGGCGCCCGACTTCGTCCGCCGCGTGACGGCGCCGGTCCTCGCGGGACGGGGCGACACGCTCCCCGTGAGCGCGATTCCTGCCGACGGCACCTATCCCACGGGAACCACGCGCTGGGAGAAGCGGAACATCGCCCTGGAGATCCCGGTGTGGGACGAGGGGCTGTGCATCCAGTGCGGCAAGTGCGTGCTGGTCTGCCCTCACGCCGTCATCCGCGCCAAGGTCTACGCCCCCGACGCTCTCGCCGGGGCGCCCCCCTCCTTCAAGTCGGCGCCGGCCAGGTGGCGCGAGTTCGGCCAGGCGCGCTACACGCTCCAGGTCGCGCCCGAGGACTGCACGGGCTGCGCCCTCTGCGTGGAGGTCTGTCCGGCCAAGAGCAAGAGCGAGGTGCGCCACAAGGCGATCAACATGGCGCCCCAGCCGCCCCTGCACGACGGCGAAGCGGCCAACTGGAGCTTCTTCCTCGGGTTGCCCACGCCCGACCGCCAGGCGCTCAACACGGGGCAGGTGAAGGACATCCAGCTGCTGGAGCCCCTCTTCGAGTTCTCCGGCGCCTGCGCCGGCTGCGGCGAGACGCCCTACCTCAAGCTGCTGAGCCAACTCTTCGGCGACCGCGCCGTCATCGCCAACGCCACCGGCTGCTCCTCCATCTACGGCGGCAGCCAGCCCACGACGCCCTGGACCACCAACGCGGCCGGCCGAGGCCCCGCATGGGCCAACTCGCTGTTCGAGGACAACGCCGAATTCGGCCTGGGCATCCGCGTGGCCCTCGACAAGCAGGCCGAGTACGCGCGCGAGCTCCTGCGCGGGCTGGCGCCCCGCCTGGGTGAGCTGGCACAGGCGCTGCTCGAGGCCGATCAATCCACCGAGGCGGGCATCGACGCGCAGCGGGCGCGGGTGGCCCAGCTCCGCTCGACGCTGCACGGCGTCCCGATGCCCGAGGCGATCGAGCTCCGGAGCGTGGCTGATGCGCTGGTCGAGAAGACCGTCTGGATCGTCGGGGGCGACGGATGGGCCTACGACATCGGCTACGGCGGCCTCGACCACGTGCTGGCCTCGGGTCGCAACGTGAATGTGCTCGTCCTCGACACCGAGGTGTACTCGAACACGGGCGGCCAGATGTCCAAGGCCACGCCGCGCGGCGCCGTGGCCAAGTTCGCCGCCGGGGGCAAGCCCCTCGGCAAGAAAGACCTGGGGCTCATGTGCATGACCTACGGCAACGTGTACGTGGCGCACGTGGCCATGGGCGCCAACGATGCCCAGACGCTGCGGGTCTTCCGCGAGGCGGAGAGCTACGACGGGCCCTCCCTCATCATCGCCTACAGTCACTGCATCGCCCACGGCTACGACCTCCGGCACGGCATGGACCAGCAGCGGGCCGCCGTTCTGGCGGGCCACTGGCCGCTCTTCCGCTTCGATCCGCGCCTCGCCCGCGAGGGTCAGTCGCCGCTGCAGCTCGACTCCAAGCCTCCGAGCCTGCCGCTCAAGCAGTACGCGTACAACGAGACGCGCTACACCATGCTCGCCCACGGCGACCCGGAGACGGCGCGCCGATTGCTGGAGCTGGCCCAGCAGGATGTCGCCGAGCGGTGGCGGCTGCTCGAGCACTGGGCCGCCCTGCCGCCGGCGGGGAAGCCGAGGGAGGCGGCCCATGACTGACCTCACGACGCGCTACCTCGGCCTGACGCTCTCGAGCCCGCTGGTCGCCTCGGCGGGACCGCTCTGCGAGGATCTGGGCAATATCCGCCGGATGGAGGACGCGGGCGCGGCGGCCGTCGTGCTGCACTCGCTGTTCGAAGAGCAGATCACCCTGGAGAGCGACTATCTCGACCACCACCTCTCCCACGGCACCGAGAGCTATGCCGAGTCGCTCACGTACTTTCCCGACATGGCCAGCTACAACCTCGGCCCGGACGCCTACCTCGAGCATCTCCGGCGGGCCAAGGCGGCGGTGAAGATCCCCGTCATCGGCAGCCTCAACGGCGTGTCCACCGGCGGCTGGATCGCCTATGCCAAGAAGATCGAGCAGGCGGGGGCCGACGCGCTGGAGCTCAACATCTACTACGTCCCCACCGACCCCGACATGTCCGGGGTCCAGGTGGAGGACATGTACGTGGACCTGGTCCGGGACGTGAAGGCGAGCGTGAAGATTCCGGTCGCCCTGAAGATCGGGCACGCCTTCAGCGCGCTCGCCCATCTGGCTCAGCGCCTCGACCGGACCGGGGCGGATGGCCTCGTGTTGTTCAACCGGTTCTACCTGCCGGACTTCGACCTCGAGCGGCTCGAGGTCGTGCCGCGGCTCACGCTGTCGAATTCCTACGAGCTGCTGGTGCGGCTGCACTGGGCGGCGATCCTCTACGGGCATGTCCGGGCGGATCTGGCGGTGACCGGGGGCGTGCACACGGACGAGGACGTGCTCAAGGCCATGATGGCCGGGGCGCGGGTGGCCATGATGACCTCCGCGCTCCTGAAGCACGGCATTCCGCACCTGCGCGCGGTCCGCGACCAGGTGCTGGCGTGGATGGAAGCGCACGAGTACGAGTCCATTCGCCAGATGCAGGGCAGCATGAGCTACCGCTCGGTCCGCGAGCCGGCCGCCTTCGAGCGCGCCAACTACATGAAGGTGCTGAGCTCGTACGCGCTGCAGGGGGACGGGGGCGCCGGACCACTCGAGCGGCCGGCGTGACGCAGGGACTGGGACGCGAGTCGCGGGCACGGGAGATCGCGATGGCGAGTCGGGACCGGGACGTGGTGGTCGTGAGCGGGGTGCGGACGGCGATCGGCCGGTATGGCGGCAGCCTCAAGGACCACCCGCCGACCGAGCTGGCGGCGACCGTGGTGCGCGAGGCGGTCAAGCGCGCGGGCATCGCTCCGGGCGAGGTCGGTCACGTCGTGTTCGGCAACGTCATCCACACCGACGTCCACGACATGTATCTCTCCCGCGTGGCCGCGATCAAGGGCGGCCTGCCGATCGAGACGCCCGCCTTCACGCTCAACCGGGTCTGCGGCACGGGGCTGCAGGCCATCGTGTCGGCCGCCCAGCTGATCTTGCTCGGCGACGCGGACGTGGCGGTGGCCGGCGGAGCCGAGTGCATGAGCCGCGGCCAGTACTGGCTTCCGGGGCTCCGCTGGGGGCAGCGGATGAACGACGGCAGCGTGATCGATGCCACCGTGGGGGCGCTCACCGATCCGTTCGACGACTGCCACATGGGCGTCACCGCCGAGAACGTCGCCGCGAAGTGGGGGATCAGCCGTGAGGACCAGGACGCGCTCGCCGTCGAGAGCCACCGGCGGGCCGCGCGGGCGATCACCGGCGGGTATTTCAAAGCGCAGCTCGTCCCCATCGAGATCCAGACCAAGTCCGGCCCCGCGCCCTTCGAGACGGACGAGCATGTGCGCTCCGACGCGACGCTGGCGGCGATGGCCAAGCTCAAGCCGGTCTTTGACAAGAACGGCACCGTCACCGCCGCCAACGCCGCCGGCATCAACGACGGGGCGGCCGCGGTCGTCCTGATGGAGCGGCGCGCGGCGGAGCAGCGCGGCCTGCGGGCCCTCGGCCGGCTGGTCGCCTACGCCCATGCGGGGGTCGAGCCCCGATACATGGGCATCGGACCGGTGCCGGCCGTCCGCGCCGTGCTGGAGCGGGCGAAGCTCGGCGTCGCCGACCTCGACGTGATCGAGGCCAACGAGGCCTTCGCGGCCCAGGCGCTGGCGGTGATCCGGGAGCTCGGTCTGCCGTCCGATCTCACGAACCCCAACGGCAGCGGCATCTCGCTGGGCCATCCCGTCGGCGCCACGGGCGCGATCCTCACCGTGAAGACGCTGTACGAGCTCCAGCGGGTCGGCGGGCGTTACGCCCTCGTGACGATGTGCATCGGTGGGGGCCAGGGGATCGCCGCGATCTACGAGCGGCTGTGAGGGGGATGCGAGCATGGCGAAGCGAGTTGCCCTGATCACGGGGGGCATGGGGGGATTGGGCGAGACGATCAGCGTCAAGATGGCGGCCGCCGGGTACCGGGTGGCCGTGACCTACTCGCCGTCCAACACGAGGGCGGAGGAGTGGCTCACGAGGATGAAGGGCAACGGCTACGAGTTCGAGGCCTACCGCGTCGACGTGAGCGATTTCGAGTCCTGCCGCCGCTGCGTGGACGACGTGGTGCGGACCGTGGGGCTGGTGGACATCCTCGTCAACAATGCCGGCATCACGCGCGACATGACGTTCAAGAAGATGACCAAGGCCGACTGGGACGTCGTCCTGCACACGAACCTCGATTCGGTGTTCAACATGACGAAGCAGGTCTGCGACGGAATGGTGGAGCGCGGGTGGGGCCGAATCATCAACGTCTCGTCGGTCAACGGGTCCAAGGGCGCGTTCGGCCAGACCAACTACGCCGCCGCGAAGGCCGGCATGCACGGCTTCACCAAGTCCCTCGCCCTCGAGGTGGGGCGCAAGGGCGTGACCGTCAACACCATCTCGCCGGGCTACATCGCCACGAAGATGGTCACGGCGATCCCGCAGGAGATCCTCGAGACCAAGATCCTGCCGCAGATCCCGGTGGGCCGACTCGGGCAACCCGAAGAGGTGGCGGGGCTGATCATCTATCTGTGCTCGAACGAGGCCGCGTTCGTCAACGGCGCCAACATCGCGATCAACGGAGGGCAGCACATGCAGTAGGCGGCGAGCCTCGCTCAACGCCGCTCGAGCCCGAGCGAGGTGAGGCCGAGGGCCCAGCGAATTGAGGCGCCCGTGTTATTGAGCGGGGACTGGCCGAGGGCGGAGCATCGAACCCAGATGAGGCAAGGAGGGACACGTGATGGCTGACGACGAGGAGCGCTGTCCGTATCTCGTCCCGGTGCTGGCCGACCACTTGTGGATGTTTCCCGTGCCCGCCTACTGCCGCCGCCCGAACTCCGGCGTGCACGTGCCGTCGGTCGAGCGGCTCGTCCGGACGTGCCTGGAGCCGAGTCATGAGGATTGCCCCGGCTATCAGGCCGCCATGGAGTCCGTGAGTCCTGCCGGCTAGCCCGACGCGGCCGTCGCTCTCGCTCATCCAGGCTCTCGTCTGAGCCCGCCAGGACATTTCTGCGCTCGAGCCGGTGAGCCCGGCATTGGGAGGCATTCCACCCTGGTGAGGCGCCCTCGCCCCACCCGGCGGCCTCGGTACCTCGCACGGCCGGCGAAGAAGATCGAGACGCCTCATTGTTTCCGGGCGTTTGCACCGCGGCTCACGTGGCACATGCGTTGCAGATCGTCTTCTTAACGCACTGGCGAGACGCGGACAAGGAGGAGTGAATGGGTCCATCCGCAGGGCAGGCTTCCGAGAAGGCCGATCCCGCGCGCCGCTGGTGGCTGGTGGCGCCGTTCGCGATCGCCGGAGCCGCGCTGAGCTGGTGGGCGCTGCCGCCGCGACGAGCTCAGTCCGTCGGAGGAGCGGCCTCCCCGACCGTCGTGGCCGCCGTAGGCCGACGCGAGACGCAGCCGACGCTCGATCCCGCTCGGTTCGTCGGCAAGCCCCGGCTCGCGCATCAGGTGGCCCGAGACATTCCCGACGCGCTCGATCAGCTCTACTGCTATTGCGCCTGCGACAAGCAGCTGGGCCACAAGAGCCTGCTGTCCTGCTACACGGACGGTCACGCGGCCACCTGAGACGTCTGCATGGATGAGGCGCTGGACGCGTCTCGCTTGGTCAAGGCCGGCTACCCCATCGCCCGCATCCGCGCCGAGATCGACCGGACCTACGGCCGATGATCGCGCGCCTCCTGTCCACAGCGC
>DASSSH010000072.1:0-14347 GCA_035708525.1 Candidatus Methylomirabilota bacterium | reverse complement strand
CGCCGAGGCCGCGCGCGCCCAGGAGGCCATGGCCCTGATCACCCCCGCCGCGCTCCCAGGCTCGTCCAAGTCCGGCGTCGCCCTGCTCCGCGCCGGCTGGCTCTTCCAGGAGCAGCTGTATGCCGATGCCCGGCGCGAGCTGGTGACCGCCCTGGCCGCCGATCCCGATGAGCCCACCCTGCACCTGCTGCTGGGGCAGATCTACGACCGGATCGGTCTCGGCGACATGGCGACGCGCGAGTTCATCGAGGCGCGCGACCTTTCCAGCCGCCGGCAGTGAGATGAACAAGAAGTCGCACGCGGTGGCCTATCAGCATCCCGTGATGAAGGGCGAGACGGAAGGGTCCCTGCCGCTGCTGAAGGTCTCCAAGTAGCCGCCGACGCAGCGTATCCGCGGCGAGGGGATCAGCGGGCGCCGGGAGCGCGGCGCCGGCGGGCGACGCCGCCGGGCTGCTCCTCGGCCTCGGGGCCCGGGTGCTCGGTCTGCAGGAGCGGGATGTTGGCTTCGCGCAGCGGCCGGCCGACGTGATCGCGGATCCACCGGGCATCCCACCACTCGATCGGCGTGACCGAGATCCCGTGGATCAGCACCTCGTAGTGCAGGTGGTCCCCGACCGCAAGCCCCGTCGCGCCCGTGCGTCCCAGCTCCTGCCCCTTGCTCACGTGTTCGCCGTCCTTCGCCTCGATGGCCGAGAGGTGGGCGTAGAGGGTCTGGAGCCCGAGCCCGTGGTCCACGATCACGGTGTTGCCGTAGATGGTCAGCGGGCCGGTGAAGACGACCACGCCGGCATTCGCAGCGGGCACGGCGCTGTGCTTGACCGACGCCAGGTCGTAGCCCATGTGCAGACCCGTGTCGAGCTCTTGGCCGTGGTAGCGGTAGGAGCGCGCCTCGGCGAAGTTCGAGAAGACCTTCGTGTTCCGCGGCTGCAGGAATGGCCCTTCCCAGAGCGGGCGCGACGTGGTGCGCAGCGCGACCTGGCGCTTGATCTCGTCCGCCGCCCGCCGCTTCTCCCGGTTCACTGTGAGGAACGCCTGCACGTACTGCTCCGGCGGGATGGCCCCGCGCTCGGGCAGGAGCTCGGGGAGCTTGCTGGCGAAGAACTGATCGCTCAGCTCCACCGTGTCCGACGGGAAGCGACGCGGCTTGATCTCGACCTGCAGCGCGCGGGAAACGCTGTTGCCCGCCTCGTCCTGGGCCAAGACCGAGATCGGCGACGCCACGGGAACGTTCCAAGGCAGGGCGAAGAGCGCCACCGCCAGCCCCGAGTCGGTGGCGCCGACAGGATAGGCCGGGAAGAACAGCTCGCCCACCCCGACGCCGACGCGTGATCCGCCCTTGGAGCGGAGGGCGACCAGCCCGCCGCCGCCCTGGTGGAGGTAGCGCGTCGCCGCCAGCACCTCGAGTGAGGGCGGCGTCAAGTCGAGCGTCACGGGAGTGGAGAGGATCGGCCGGTCGTCCACGCGGATCGGACGCCAGAAGCCGTCGCTGGCGCGGATCTCGAGCGTCGCACCGCCTTCGCGGAGCCCCAGGGTGTTTCCGGCCACGACCAGCTGGACCCGCTGGTCATTGGCGACCGTGCCCGAGAAATTCTGCCGCGCCAGCACGACCTTGGCCGCGCCCTGGACGAGGCGGATCTCGACGACCCGGACGCCCCCGCGGGCGGCGTGCAGGTCCACGGTGAGCGGCGTCCTGAGACCGATCCATCGCGGCGTCGGCGCGAGCTCCGCGCGCACGCCCGGTACGCTCTGCCGCCAGGCGAGGAGGGAGATGACCGCGACGACGAGCACCGAGGGAACGGCCAGGAGGATGAACCAGAGCTTCACGCGGGAGCGCGCCACCGACTCATCATAACAAGGTCGGCTCGCCGGTCCGCGAAGATTGTGCTAGAAGGAGCCGTGACCGACCGGGCGAGGGGCCGGCTCTTCCTCGCGCTGGCGACCGCGGGCTTCGTCGCCAGCGCGCTGCTGCACCTCGCGACGTTCACACCCCTGCCGCTGCCCGGCGCCGACGGCGTGGCGCTGGGACTCTTCGCCGGCGCCTTCGTTCCGCTGGTGGCGATGATCGTGCGGCTGCGGCGCGCGGGGACCCCGACGCGCGAGTGGCGGCGCCTCGAGATCTACGAATGGCGCGCGCTGGCCGCGCTGGTGCCGGAGCCGCTCCGCTTCGCGACCTTCGCCGTCGTGCTCTACACGCTCACGAACTTCGTCCTCTCGCTGCTGCTCGAGAGCGGCGGGCGCGCGAACATCCGGCTGCTCACCGGACACCTGCTCCTCTTCTACCTGTTGCCGCTGCTGTATTTCCGCTTCGTCGATCCCCGGCGGGATGGATGGGGGCCCGCCGACGGCCCGCGCGACGGGGAACCCCCGCAGTAGCGCGCAGTTGGCCGTAGCGTCCTTGACACCTCTCGGGCCGTCCGCTAGAGTGGGCGGGGCTTGTTCCTGAAAGCACAACCATGTCACGACTCACCTGGCTGATCCCGCTCTTTCCCCTCGCCGGCACCATCGTCAACGCGCTCTTCGGTCGCGTGATCGCGCGCCGGGCCCACTGGATCGCCGTGCCCGCGCTGGGCGGATCCTTTCTCGTCTCGGGCGCGGTCTTCCTCCGCGTCTGGAACGGCGAGACGTGGACGGGCGATCTCTTTCCGTGGATCAGCGCGGGGCCCTTCACGACGGCGGTGACGGCGCAGGTGGACCAGCTCTCGGCGGTGATGCTGCTCGTCGTCACCGGCGTGGGCTTCCTGATCCATCTCTACTCGGCCGGGTACATGCACGACGATCCCGGCTACGCCCGGTTCTTCACCTACCTGAACCTGTTCGTCTTCTCCATGGTGATGCTGGTGCTCGCCGGCAACTTCCTCGTCCTCTACGTGTTCTGGGAGGCGGTGGGCCTGTGCTCGTACCTGCTCATCGGTTTCTGGTACGAGCGGCAGTCGGCCTCCGATGCCGGCAAGAAGGCCTTCGTCGTGAACCGGGTGGGCGATTTCGGCTTCGGCCTCGGGATCATCCTGATCTGGACGACCTTCGGGACGCTCGACTATGCCGAGGTCTTCGGCAAGGCGCCGACGATCCTGGGATCGGCTGGCGGCACGGCCACCGCCATCGCGCTGCTGCTCTTCATGGGCGCCTGCGGCAAGTCGGCCCAGCTACCGCTGTACACCTGGCTGCCCGACGCCATGGAGGGCCCGACGCCGGTGTCGGCCCTCATCCACGCCGCCACGATGGTGACGGCGGGCGTCTACATGGTCGCGCGCTGTCACGTGCTCTTCGAGCTGTCGCCGGTGAGCCTGGATGTCGTCGCGTGGGTCGGCGGGCTCACGGCGCTGTTCGCCGCGACGATCGGCCTGGCGCAAACGGATATCAAGCGCGTCCTGGCGTACTCGACGATCAGCCAGCTCGGCTACATGTTCGTGGGCGTCGGCGTGGGAGCGTACGCGGCGGGCATCTTCCACCTCGTGACCCACGCCTTTTTCAAGGCGCTGCTCTTCCTCGGCGCGGGGAGCGTCATTCACGGGCTCGGGGGCGAGCAGGACCTGCGCAAGATGGGCGGGCTCGCGCCCCGCATGATGACCACCACCTGGACCTTCATCTTCGGCGCCGCGGCGCTGTCGGGCATCTTCCCGTTCGCCGGGTTCTTCTCCAAGGACGAGATCCTGGCCGCCACGTTCCACGAGGGCCACGTGGGGCTGTGGCTGCTGCTCCTGATCGGCGCCTTCCTGACCGCGTTCTACACCTTCCGCCTCGTCTTTCTGGCCTTCACCGGCAGGCCGCGGATGTCGAAAGAGACCGCCCATCACGTCCACGAGTCGCCGCCGGTGATGACGGTGCCCCTCGTCATCCTGGCGCTGCTTGCCCTGGTGGCGGGGTTCGCGGTAGGCATTCCGTTTCCCCAGGGCACGCTCTTCGCCCGCTTTCTCGCGCCGGTGTTCCCGCTGCACGAGGCCGAGCACAGCTCGGCGCTGGTCTTCGGCTTGGCCCTCCTGTCGACCGCCGTCGCCCTCGGCGGGCTGGTGCTGGCGTGGGCGATGTACTTCCGCCGGCCGGTTCGGGCCGAGACCATCGGCGTGGCGACCAATCCCATGCACGTCCTCGTGCTGAACAAGTATTACGTGGACGAGCTCTACGACGCGCTCTTCGTCCAGCCGATCTACCGGCTCTCGCTGTGGTGCGCGCGCGCCTTCGACCTGGGCTTCATCGATGGTGTCGTCAACGGGGTGGGCCGGCTGGTCGTCGCCTGGGCTCAGGGCCTGCGCCGCGTCCAGACGGGCTTCGTCATGAACTACGCGCTCGGCGTGCTGGTGGGCGCCGTCGCCATCATCGCCTTCCTGCTGGTGCGCCAGGGACGGCCGTGACGGCGTTGCTCTCCGTCGTCACGTTCCTGCCCGCGGCGGGCGCCGCGGTGGTCTTCCTCCTTCCCCGGCGCCGGGAGACGGCGGTCAAGGTGGTAACCGTGGCCGTCACCGCCGCGACCTTCGTGGCCTCCGTGCCGCTCTTCTGGCGCTTCGATCCTTCCGCGGCCGACTACCAGTTCGTCGAGCAGCGGGCCTGGATGCCCACGCTGGGCATCTCCTATCACCTGGGCGTGGACGGGATCAGCCTGCTGCTGGTGCTGCTGACGACCTTTCTGATGCCGCTGACCCTGCTCTCCGCGTGGCACGCCATCGAGTCGCGCTGGAAGGAGTTCGCCGTCACCATGCTCCTGCTGGAGACGGGGATGCTGGGCGTCTTCGTGGCGCTCGACCTCTTCCTCTTCTACGTCTTCTGGGAGGCCATGCTCATCCCGATGTACCTCGTGATCGGGATCTGGGGCGGCGGCAACCGGATCTACGCCGCGATCAAGTTCGTGCTCTACACGCTGGCGGGCTCGCTGCTGATGCTCGTCGCCATCCTGGCGCTCTACTTCCAGCACGGCGCGGCCACGGGCACGTACACGTTCGACCTGCCGGTGCTGGCGCGGTTCGTCCTGCCCGCCGGACTCAATCAGAATCTCCTGTTTCTGGCCTTCGCCCTGGCGTTCGCGATCAAGGTGCCCATGTTCCCCTTTCACACCTGGCTCCCCGACGCCCACGTGGAGGCGCCGACGGCGGGCAGCGTGATCCTGGCGGCCGTGCTGCTGAAAATGGGGACCTACGGGTTTCTCCGCTTCTGCCTGCCGCTCTTCCCCCAGGCGAGCCTGGCCTTCGCGCCGTGGATCTTCGGCCTGGCGGTGATCGGCATCATCTACGGCGCCTGGGTGTCCACCGTGCAGCCGGACCTCAAGAAGCTGGTCGCCTACTCGAGCGTCAGCCACCTGGGCTTCGTGGTCCTCGGCCTCTTCACGCTGACACCGCAGGGCCTCGTGGGCGGCATCATCCAGATGGTGAACCACGGCCTGAGCACCGGCGCCCTCTTCCTCCTGGTCGGGATGATCTACGAGCGGCGCCACACGCGGCTCATCGCCGAGTTCGGCGGGCTCTGGTCGGTGATCCCCGCCTTCAGCGCCGTGCTGATGATCGTCACGCTGTCCTCGCTGGGGCTGCCGGGACTCAACGGCTTCGTCGGCGAGTTCCTCATCCTGGTCGGCGCCTTCCAGGTCAGCGGCGTCGTCACCGCGCTCGCCATGACCGGGATCATCTTCGCCGCCGTCTACATGCTCTGGATGTACCAGCGCGTGATCTTCGGGACGGTCACGCGGGAGGCCAACCGGCGGCTGCCCGACCTCACGCCCCGGGAATGGGTCGTGCTGCTTCCCGTGCTGTTGTTCATCGTGTGGATCGGCGTCTACCCGGCGACCTTCACCGGTGTGACGGAGGCCAGCGTGCAGGGCCTCATCAACCAGGTGCAGGCCAAGGCCGCGGCGACCGCCGCGCTGCTGCCCAAGTGAACCCCCAGGCGGCCGCTCCCCTGTCCGGCCCGGCCTCCGGTGCCTTGGTCTTCCCCACGGTCGATCTGTACGCGATCCTGCCCGTGCTCGTGCTGACCGTCACGGCAGCGGTCGTGATGCTGCTGGACCTCTTGCCGCCACGCGGACGGAAGGACCACCTGGGCTTCGTCGGGATGGTGGGGGTGGTGGCGGCCATGGGGGTGACGCTCTGGCTGCTGGTCCGGGGCGGGGAGACCCGCGCGTTCCGCGGCATGGTCGCCCTGGACGGTTATGCGCTGTTCTTCAACCTGGTGATCGGCTACGCGACCGGGCTGGTCCTGCTCCTGTCCATGGATTACATCCGCCGCGAAGGGATGGAGTCGGGCGAGTTCTACATTCTGATTCTCCTCGCGGCGGTCGGGATGATGCTGATGGCCTCCGCCGGCGATCTCATCATCATCTTCCTGGCGCTCGAGACCATGTCGTTGTCCCTCTACGTGCTGGCTGGGTTCTTCCGCACGCGGCTCGAGGCCGGGGAGGCCTCGATGAAGTACTTCCTGCTCGGCGCCTTCGCGTCGGGCTTCTTTCTCTACGGTATCGCGCTGGTCTTCGGGGCGACGGGATCGACCAACCTGGACCGGATCGCCAATGCCGTCGCCGCCGGCGCCGGCCGCGACCCCCTGTTGGTGACCGGCGTCGGGCTGCTGCTGGTCGGCTTCGGCTTCAAGATCTCTTCGGTCCCCTTCCACATGTGGGCCGCCGACGTGTACGAGGGCGCGCCCACCTCCGTGACGGCCTTCATCGCCACGGGCTCCAAGGCCGCGGCCTTCGCGGCGCTGCTCCGGGTACTGCTGTCCGCGGTGCGAGGCGCACCGCTGGACTGGACCATGCTGGTGTGGGTCCTCGCGGTCCTCACCATGACCCTCGGCAACGTCGTGGCCATCGCTCAGCAGAATCTCAAGCGCATGCTGGCTTACTCGTCCATCGCCCACGTCGGCTACATGCTGGTGGGCGTGGTGGCCGGCGGGGTGCTCGGGAACGGCAGCGTCCTCTTCTACCTGCTGATCTACACGTTCACGACGGCCGGCGCCTTCGGTGCCATCCTGCTGCTCGAGCGGGGCAGCCAGGAGGCGGTCCGCCTCGAGGACTTCGGCGGGCTGGCCTCCCGCCATCCGCTGATGGCGCTGGCGCTGTCGGTGTTCCTGCTCTCGCTGATCGGCATCCCGCCGACGGCCGGGTTCGTCGGCAAGTTCTACCTCTTCGGCGCCGCCGTGCGGTCGGGCTACATCTGGCTGGCGGTGATTGGCGTGCTCAACTCGGCTGTGGCGGCCTACTATTACCTGCGCCTCATCGTCTATATGTACATGCGGGAGCCGGAGGGCGCCCCGACGGTCCTCGCCCCGTCGTTCTCGGGCACCCTTGCCCTCGTGGTGGCGCTCTGGGGCGTCCTGCAGCTGGGCGTGCTCCCCGCGCCGGTCTTCGATCTCGCCCAGTCCGCCGTCCTTCCCCTCCTCCGTTAAGTGTCGGTCCGCTTTCCGTATCGCGGGTGGCTCTTCGATCTGGACGGCACCGTGTACCTGGGCGAGCAGCTGGTCCCGGGGGCGGGCGAGGTGATCGCCGAGCTGCGCCGCGCCGGGCGCCGCATCGCGTTTCTCTCCAACAAGCCGCTCCAAACCCGCGAGGACTATGCGCTCAAGCTCACGCGGCTCGGCGTGCCCGCCGCGGCGGAGGACGTGATCAACTCCTCGCTCGTGCTGGCGCGCTACCTGCGCGATCTGGACCCCGGGGCGCCGGTCTTCGTCATCGGCGAGCCGCCCCTGATCGCCGAGATGCGCGCCCACGGCTTCGAGGTCCGCGACGACGAGCGCGTGCGCTGGGTCGTCATCGCCTTCGACCGGACCTTCACCTACGCCAAGCTCAACACCGCGCTGCAGGCCGTGAAGCACGGCGCGCGACTGATCGCCACGAATCCGGACCGCACCTGCCCGGTGGAGGGCGGCGAGATCCCCGATTGCGCCGGCATGATGGCCGCGGTCGAGGCGGTGACGGGCATGCAGGTCGAGGTCGTCGTCGGCAAGCCCTCGCCCATCATCCTCGAGGTCGCGCTGGCGGCCCTCGGCGTCTCGGCGGCGGAGGCGGTGATGGTGGGCGACCGCATCGAGACCGACATCACCATGGGCAAGCGCCTCGGACTGGCGACAATCCTGGTGCTGAGCGGGATCACGCGGCCCGGCGACCCGCGAATCGCCGCGCTGGCTCCGGATCACGTGCTAGGATCGATCAGGGAGATTCTCTCGTGAGCGTTCCACGGCGCGAGCCATGAGCCGATTGGCGCAGGTGGAGGACGCCCGCTTCGACGTCGTGATCGTCGGCGGCGGCATGGCGGGGGCGGGCGTGGCGCGGGACCTGGCGCTGCGCGGGGCGTCCGTGGCGCTGTTCGAGAAGGGCGATTTCGCCTCCGGCACGTCGTCGAAGTCCTCCAAGCTCATCCACGGCGGGCTGCGATACCTGGAGCTGTTCGACTTCAGGCTCGTCCGCGAGTCGCTCCGGGAAAGGAAGACGCTGGAGCGGCTGGCCCCGCATCTGGTGCGGCCGCTGCCGTTTCTCGTGCCCGTGTACCGCGGCGCGAGCCGCGGGCTCATCATGGTCCGGATCGGCCTCTGGCTGTACGACCTGCTGACGCCGGGAAAGGCGACCGATCGCTACCGGGTGCTGCGCCCGGTCGACGCCCTCGCGCTCGAGCCCAACGTCCGCGCGGAGGACCTGCGCGGCGCGGGCTACTACTTCGACGATCTGCTGCTGTTCCCCGAGCGGATGTGCCTCGAGAACGTGCTCTCGGCCGCGCGGCATCGGGCGAAGGTCTTCAACTACTGCGCAGTGGAGGAGATCGTGCGCGGCCGGCGCGGGCCCGAGGGCGTTCGCGTGCGCGATCTGCTGACCGATCGGGTCTGCGCCGTGCGGGCTCCGGTGATCGTCAACTGCGCCGGGCCCTGGGCCGACCGGCTGCGGGAGCTGGCCGGTGTCGCCGCCGAGCGACCGCGGGTGCTCCGCACCACCAAGGGCATCCACTGTCTGCTGCCCCGGATGACGGATCGAGCCGTCTATCTCTCGACCCGCGACGACCGGATGATCTTCGTGATCCCGTGGCGGGACTTCTCGCTGATCGGCACCACGGACACGGACTTCGCGGGCGATCCGGACCGGCTCTGGGCGACGGGGGAGGAAGTCGCCTACCTTCTGGAGGAGGTGGCCAAGGTGCTCCCCGACCGCCGCGTGACGTTCGAGAACGTCGCCTATACCTATGCCGGCGTGCGTCCGCTCTCTTTCGAAGGGGCGGCGACGGCCTCGAAGGTCTCGCGCGAGCACAAGGTGATCCCGGAGGGGCCCGACGGACGCTTCCTCTCGGTGACGGGAACCAAGCTGACGTGCTTTCGCAGTCTCGCGCAGGACGTGGGCGACCGGGTCATGCGGCTGCTCGGGCGCTCGGCGCCGTCGCGCACGGCGCGGCTGAGCCTGGACGGGATGGACGAGGAGGCCGGCAAGATCGAAGCGCGGGCCTGGATGGACGTCTCGGGCGAGATGGCGGCGACGGGTCTGCCGCGTGAAACGCTCCAGACCCTGATCGAGACCTACGGCCGCGGGTATAGCCGCGTGCTCGAGCTGGGGCGCAAGCTCCCCGACGGCCTCGAGCGGCTGTGCCCGAGCAATCCGGAGATCGTGGCCCAGCTCCACCAGGCCGTGACCGAGGAGCTGGCCGTGTCCCTCCAGGATGTGCTCCTGCGGCGGACCGGCATCGGCCAGAGCCGATGCCAGGGGCTCGATTGCGCCCCTGCCATCGCCCGACGCATGAGCCGGCTGCTGGGCTGGTCGCCGCGCCGGCTCGACGCCGAGCTGGATGCCTACCATGAGTACGTCGAGCGGAGCCACCGCTTCCGCGAGGCGCGCCGATAACCGTCGCATCCCGGCGTTCTCGGTCGTCGCCTCGGGCGTGGAGAGCTCGTTTTGTGCTATAGTCGGCGCGCCCAACCGGGCGCAACCGAGCGACATTGCTCCCCAACCCGGCTGAGAACTGGAGGTCACCCATGCGATGGACACTGAAGTCCTGGACGCCGGGCGTGTGGATCCTGGCCCTGCTGACGGCCATCCTGGTCGCGCCGGCGCCGGCGCAGGCCAAGACCGAGATCCAGTGGTGGCACGCCATGCAGGGCGTGCTGGGCGAGCGGGTCAATGAGATCGCGGCGAAGTTCAACGCGAGCCAGAGCGACTACGAGGTCAAAGCGGTCTTCAAGGGCTCGTACCCGGACACGCTGACCGCCGCCATCGCCGCCTACCGCGCCAAGCAGCCTCCCCACGTCGTGCAGGTGTTCGAGGCCGGCACCCAGACGATGCTGTCCTCGGGTGCCGTCTATCCCGTGCATCAGCTCATGAAGGACAATGGGATCGTCATCGATTGGAACGACATCATCGGCCCGGTCAAGAGCTATTACTCGACGGGCGGCAATCTCTCCTCGATGGCGTTCAATTCCTCGACGCCGATCCTCTACTACAACAAGGATCTCTTCAAGAAGGCGGGCCTCGCCGACAAGGCGCCGGGGACATGGGCCGAGGTCGAGGCGGCGGCGAAGAAGATCGTGGCCGCCGGCGGCAAGTGCGGCTACAGCACGGCGTGGCCGTCCTGGGTGCTGATGGAGAACATGCACGCGCTCCACGACCAGCCCTTCGCCGACCACAGCAACGGCTTCGACGGGCTCGCCACCTCGCTCAAGATCAACGGCCCCTTCGGCGTCAAGATGATGGAACTGCTCGCGCGCGGGATCAAGGAAGGCTGGTTCACGTACAACGGGCGTCTCTCCAAGGCCGAGGCCAACATGGGCGGGGGTGAGTGCGGAGTCTTCACGACCTCCTCCGCCTACATCGCCGGCCTCACCCGCGCCTCGGAGGGCAAGTTCACGTGGGGCACCGGACCGCTGCCGAAGATGAGCGGCTACGCGCAGGGCAACTCCATCATCGGAGGCGCCTCGCTCTGGGTGATGAAGGGGGCCAAGCCCGAGGAATACAAGGGCGTCGCCCAGTTCTTCAAGTACCTCGCCTCCACGGAGAACCAGGCGTGGTGGGCGGGCGTGACCGGCTACCTGCCGATCTCCAACGCCGCCGTCAAGGCGATGGAGGCGTCCGGGCACTTCCAGAAGAATCCCCAGCAGCGGACAGCCATCACCCAGCTGAACGCCGGCAAGACGACGCCCAACAGCCAGGGCATCCGCCTCGGCAACTTCGTCTCCATCCGCGACGCCATCGAGGAGCAGATGGAGAACATCTTCGGCGGGAAGAAGACGCCCAAGCAGGGGCTCGATGACGCCGTGGCCAAGTCCAACGACATCCTGAAGGACTTCGCCGCGCTGTACAAGTAGGCTCCGCGCCGCCGGCGCCGGACGGGGGCGGGCGGACCACCGCCCGCCCCGCTTTCGATGAAGCGAGCCGTTTTCCGCAACCGCTGGCTGCCCTATCTCCTGGTCGCCCCCCAGGTGGCGATCACGCTCGTCTTCTTCTTCTGGCCCGCCTTCGACTCGTTGCGGCTGTCGCTCTACCGCGCCTCCCCCTTCGGGGACCGGCTGATGTGGGTGGGCTCGGCCAACTTCGAGCGGCTCTTCGGCGATCCCGCCTATCTCCGGAGCGCGGTCACCACGGTGCTCTTTTCGTTCTTCGTCACCTTCGTCGGCATGGCGGTCGCCCTGCTGTTGGCCTCGCTGGCCAACGCGAAGATCCGCGGCCTCGGCGTGTATCGCACCCTGCTGCTCTGGCCCTACGGCATCGCGCCGGCCGTGGCCGGCATCATCTGGCTCTTCATCTTTCATCCCTCGTACGGCATCCTGCCGTACCTGCTCTCGTTTGTGACGGCCTATCAGTTCAACTGGTTCCTCAAGGGTTGGGTCGCCATGGTGCTGATCACGGCGGCCGCGATCTGGAAGCAGTTCGGCTACAACTTGGCTTTCTACCTGGCCGGGCTGCAGGCGATCCCGGAGTCGGTGCTGGAAGCGGCGAGCGTGGACGGGGCTGGCCCGATCCGGCGCTTCTTCACCATGACCTTCCCGCTGCTCTCGCCGGTGACCTTCTTCCTGTTCACGCTCAACATGACATTCTCCTTCTTCGAGACGTTCGGGCTCGTGCACTCGGTCACCCAGGGTGGCCCCGGCGACGCGACGGCGATCCTGGTCTACAAGGCCTGGAAAGACGGCTTCGAGGGGTTGCAGATCGGCATCTCGGCGGCGCAGTCGGTGGTGCTCATGGCGGTCGTGATCGCGCTGACCGCCTTCCAGTTCCGCTACGCCGAGAAGAAGGTGGTGTACTGATGGCCCCGGACGGCGTCGGCGCGGGCAGCCTCGCGACGCGGGCGCAGGTGGTCGTCGGCGCTCGCGAAGCCCCCCAGCGCCGGCCCGACTGGAACGGCCGGATCGCTCACGCCATCCTCCTGGCGGCGGTCGTCGTCCTGGCCTTCCCGCTCTATTACGCCTTCGTGATCAGCACCCAGAGCCTGTCGGAAGTGTCGAGCCTGCCGCCGAAGCTCCTCCCCTCGACCTCCATGCTCAGCAACTACGGCGAGGCGTGGCACCGCGTGAACATGGGGCGGATGCTCTTCAACAGCGGCATCATGGCGCTGGGCATCGCGCTGGGGAAGATCGCGATCTCGCTGCTGTCGGCCTTCGCCATCGTCTATTTCAACTTCCGGGGCAAGCAAATCGTCTTCTGGATGATCTTCGTGACCTTGATGCTGCCCGTCCCGGTGCGGATCGTGTCCACCTACCAGGTCATGACCGTTCTGGGCTGGGTGGACACCTACTGGGGCCTGACGGTGCCGCTCATGGCCTCGGCGACGGGCACTTTCCTATTCCGGCAGTTCTTCCAGACCATGCCCGACTCGCTGGCGGAGGCGGCCCAGCTCGACGGCGCGGGGCCGATGCGCTTCCTCTGGTCCTTCCTGCTGCCGCTGTCGCGGGCCAACATCGCCGCGCTCTTCGTCATCCTGTTCGTCTACGGGTGGAACGAGTACCTCTGGCCCCTCATGGTCACCAATACCCCGGAGATGCGCACCGCGGTCATCGGGATCGAGGCCCTGGTGCCGCGCAGCGGCTCCCAGCTGCCCGAGTGGAACGTGATCATGGCCGCGGCCATGATGGTGCTGCTGCCGCCCGTGGCCATTATCATGCTCATGCAGCGCTGGTTCGTGAAGGGGTTGGTGGAGACCGAGAAATGACGTTGTCGGTCGGCACGATACTCTTGGTCGGCTGTCTCGCCGCTATGGTGACACCGGCGTTCGCGCAGGCGGCGCCGGCGACGCTCTACGCGGCTCACCGGGGCGGGTCGCTGCTCTGGCCCGAGAACAGCCTGCTGGCGTTCCGGAACGCCCTGGCGCTGGGCGCGGACTACATCGAGTTCGACGTCCACCTCTCGAAAGACGGTGAGGTCGTGGTGATTCATGACCCGACGCTGGACCGCACGACCACGGGGAGCGGGCCGGTGCGCGCGAAGACACTCGCCGAGCTGCGCGCGCTCAAGCTCCGCGACGGCAACGCGCGCGTGACCGGGGAAGCCCTTCCCACCCTCGACGAGGTCGTCGAGCTGGCGGCGCGGAGCCAGCGGCGGATGCTCCTCGAGATCAAGGTAGACGAGCGCGGGCACCGCTATCCGGAGATCGAGGAGCGGGTCCTCGCCGTTCTCGACCGCCATGGCATGACGTCGAGGACCGTCGTGATGGCCTTCGAGCCCGAGACGTGGCGCCGGATCCGCGAGCTGAGGCCCGAGGTGCAGGCTGGGGCCCTCTATTCGCCGAAGATGCTCGAACCTGCGGCGGTGAAGGGCGAGATGGCCCGCCTCAAGGAGATCGGTGTCGGCTTCATCGGGCTCAGCCAGGCCCTGGTCACCGAGGAGACCGTGGCGCTGGCGCGCGACGCGGGCCTCGTGCTCGGCGTCTGGACCGTGAACGACCCGGGCCCGATCCGCCGCCTCATCGAGCAGCGCGTGGGCATCGTCATCACGGACCGGCCCGACCTGGCCAAGGAGTTGCTCAAGCGATGACGGCGCGGCGGTTCGTGCTCGCCCTCGATCAGGGCACCACCGGCTCGACGGCGCTCGTCGTGGACCCGGAGGGGCAGGTGAGAGGACGCGGCTACGCTGAGCTGTCGCAGCATTTCCCCCAGCCCGGCTGGGTCGAGCACGACCCGGAGCAGATCTGGCAGACGACCGTGCAGGCGCTCCAGCAGGCGCTGTCGGCCGCGAGAGTGGCACCCGGCGAGGTGGCGGCGGTCGGGATCACCAACCAGCGCGAGACGACGATCCTCTGGGAGCGCGTGACGGGACGGCCCATCCACCGTGCCATCGTCTGGCAATGTCGGCGGACCGCGGCGCTCTGCGATCGGCTCAAGGCCGAAGGCGCCGAGCCCGAGTTCCGCCAGAAGACCGGGCTCGTGCTGGACGCGTACTTCTCCGGCACCAAGATCCGCTGGCTGCTCGACC
>DASSSH010000071.1:0-2268 GCA_035708525.1 Candidatus Methylomirabilota bacterium | reverse complement strand
AGATGTAGGCCGCGATGACCGGCAGGGTGGTGAGCACGGCGCCCGCCATGAGGTAGCCCCAGCCATAGACATCACCGGTGATGAAGGTCGACAGCCCCACGGGCAGGGTCCGGAGCTTGACGTCGGTGATGAACACCAGCGCGTAGAGGAACTCGTTCCACGCCTGGGTGAAGGCGAAGAGCGCCGCGGCCAGCACGCCGGGCGCGGCCAGTGGCAGGATGATGCGGCGGAAGGCGCCGAAGCGCGTCGCCCCGTCGATCATGGCGGCCTCTTCCAGCTCCTCGGGGATGGATCCGAAGTAGCCCATGAGCAGCCACGTCACGAAGGGCACGGTGAAGGAGGGATAGGCCGCGATCAGGCCGGCCAGGCTGTCGGCCAGCCCGAGGTTCCGCATCTGGGCGTAGAGCGGGATGAAGAGGATGGCGGGCGGGACGAGATAGGTGATGAGCACGGCGCTCGACATGAAGGCCCGGCCCAGGAAGCGCAGCCGCGCGAGCGCGTAGGCGCCGAGCGTGCCGATCGCCGTCGCCAGGAGCGTGCTGCTCACGGCCACCGTGGCGCTGTTGCCGAACCAGGCGACGAAGTCCGTGCGCGCCAGCAGCTGGCGGTAGTTGTCGGTGACGACCGGGCTCGGCCAGAACATGCTCATCAAGCTGCGCATCTGCTCCTCGCTCTTGAGCGAGGTGATGGTCATCCAGAAGAAGGGGAAGAGCACGATGAGCAGCAGCGCGCCGAGGAAGCCGTAGGCGCCCATGAGCTGCAGCCGCCCCGCCACGCTGCGATTCATGCCGCCTTGCCCTGTCGCATGTAGCGCGCCAGCACGATGATCACGAAGGCCAGGGCCGGCAGCATGTAGAGCGCCACCGCGACGGCCTCGCCCAGCCGCTGGGCGCCGAAGGCGACCTCGTAGGTGAAGACCGGGATCACCTGGGTCGCGCCGCCTGGGCCACCCTTGGTCAGGATGTAGACGATCTGGAAGTCGTTGAAGGTCCAGATCGTCGAGAGCAGGAGCACGATGATCATGATGTTGCGGATTCCCGGGAGCGTGACGTGGCGGAAGCGCTGGACGGGGCCGGCCCCGTCCACCGCCGCCGCCTCGTAGAGCTCGGCGGGAATGGCCTTCATCCCGGCCAGGAAGCTGATGCCGAAGAACGGGAAGCCGCGCCAGATATTGACCGCGATCACCGAGGCCATGGCGGTGCCGGGCTCGCTGAGCCATCCGACCCCGCGCGGCAGGAGGTGGAAGACGCGCACCAGCAGGTAGTTCAGCACGCCCAGGCTGTAGTCGAAGATCCAGAGGAAGTTGAGCGCGCTCACCACCGTGGGCGCCACCCACGGGATCAGCAGCACGCCGGTGAAGAAGCTGCGGAAGCGGATCTTGGACATCAGCACCAGGGCCATGGCCGTGCCCAGCACGGTCTTCACGGCCACCGAGCCGAAGGTGAAGATAAAGCTGTTGACCACGGCCCGCTGGAAAAAGCCGTCGAAGGTGAGCCGGATGTAGTTCTCGAAGCCGACGAAGACCGGCGGCACGCCCACGTACTTGCGGGTCATGCTGAGGTAGATCGCGTAGGAGAAGGGATAGGCCACCAGGCCCAGGACGAGGACCACCGCCGGCACGACGAAGAGGTAGCCCAGGCGGTAGTCGGGCCCGAGCGCGCGTGCGAGGCGGAGAGTGCCCCTCACCCTGACCCTCTCCCCCGAGGGGAGAGGGTAGGTCGAAGTCCTCTCCCCCGATGAGGAGGGGGAAGGGACCGTGGTGGCCATGGCCAGCGCTCGGCGTTACGGCCGGCGGATCTTGTAGATCTCCTCGATCCGGGCGTGGGCTTCCTTGAGCGCGGCCTCGGGCGACAGCCCCGCCGTCACCACGCGGCCGGCCATATCGGTAAGGATGTTCTGAGCTCGCACCTCGACGGCAGCCGTCGTCATGGGACCGGGATAGCCGTAGTTCACGCTGCGCAGGATGTTCTGGACGATGGCGTCGAAGTTCGGATCGGACTTCCAGTAGGGGTTGTCGACCCGCGCCTTGTACACGGGGCCGGCCTGGCCGACGGAGACCTGCACATACTCGTTGAAGTGCTTCTCGTCCTCCATCCAGCGGATGAGGTCCTCGCCGAGCTCGGCGTACTTCGACTTGCTAAAGATCGCCCAGTTGTAACAGCTCGCGCCCACGAAACTGCCGGCGGGGCCGCCGGGGGTGAGCACGAGCAGGGTCTTGGGCGCCAGCTCGTGCTTCTTGGCGACCATGGCGTAGTAGAGGCTGGCGCC
>DASSSH010000070.1:0-5736 GCA_035708525.1 Candidatus Methylomirabilota bacterium | reverse complement strand
TCCTTCGCGAGTACGACTTCACCCGGGCTCGGCCAAACAAGTACGCGTCGCGTTACGCAAAGGGCAGCATCATCGTGACGCTTGATCCAGACGTCGCCGCCATGTTCCCAGGGGCCCGTGAGGCAAACGATGCGCTGCGTGCTCTCGCGAGCGTCATCCGGCGGCACCGACCGCGGAGATCTTCCCGACGCTCCGCATAACCGGGTGTCCCCGGCGAGGCTGTACGTTAGACGTTCCGTGTCACCTGGTGACGAAGTGCTGGAGTCCGAGCTCCTGCTCCCTGATCCGGTGTCCGCGAAGGGAGACCTAGGATCGCCTCCTCGTCGCGCGCAAGAGGAGCAGCGCCCCCGCGCCGCCGCCAGCGAGTAGCGGCAGACCGAGCCAGAGGCGCTGGCGGTCCCGCGCCCGCTGCCTGAGCGTCTGGAGCACCATGCGATCGCCCGCCGCGATTTCGCCGCGGCTCGCCAGGAACTGGCGGAGCCGTTCCTGCTGCTCTTGCGGCATCGCCCGTGTGCCCCATTGCACGTCCTGCTGGATGGTACGCAATCGGCTCAGCTCGGCGAGGCCTCGGTCGAGCGCCTCCCGGCTGTCGCGGTAGGCTTCACGCTCGCGCGGGGTCAGGAAGGCCAGCTCGATCCGCGGCGCCACCGCTTCGAGCCAGTTGAGCCAGAGATGGTCCATGCGGGGGAACACGAGGAGCAGGAGCCCCGACAGGCCGACGATGACGCAAGCCACGAGGGCGACGTCGGCGAGCGCCCGCCAGCCGCGCCGTCGGGTCTCGCGCCAGAGAGTCCGTGCGCCGAGCGCCAGCGCGATGGCGGCCATCAGGGCGCCGAAGGTGGTCACGACCGCAGCCCCGGTCGGCAGATCCCAGGCGTAGGAGGCGTACAACCCCAGCACGCTCACCAGGAAGCCGAGCGTCCAGCCGATGAGCAGTCGTCCCATGATCGACGCGCTCAGCAGGGCGCCCACGGCGGCGGGCACGATGAGATAGGAGAAGACGAGGAGCACGCCGGCCATGCGGACCGAGCTCGTGACGACGACGCCGAAGGTCACATAGAAGGTGAAATCCCACGCGCGCAGCCGCCGGCCGCGTTGAAGCGCAGTCTCGGGTTGGAACGAGATCTCCAGCAGCGGCCGGCGGATGACCAAATGGAGCGCGCCGATCACGGCGTAGAGGATCGCGACCTGGGTGACCTCCGTGGCGCTCACCGTGAGGATGCTGCCCACGAGCAGCTGCTTGATGTGCTCGCCGCCCTGGGGGGCGCGGTCGACCACGAGCACGGCCGCCGCGGCCGAGACGGCGTAGACGATGCCGATGATGGCCTCCTGCGGAATCGGGGCCCGGTGGGTGCGGCTCAGGGCGAAGAGCAGCGCGCCACCCACCGTGAAGGCCAGGGCGTACCAGTACGCCGCGTCGCTCTGGATCGGGTGGCCCGCCAGGAAGGCCACGGTGATGCCGAGCGCCGCGACCTGAGCCAGCGCCAGGTCCACGAAGATGACGCCGCGGGCGAGCACGTGCAGGCCCAGATAGACGTGGATGCCCGTCAGGATCAGGCAAGCGAGGAACGGCAGCCAGAGCAGATCGAGCATCAGCGTGACGCGGGCGGCGCGGCCAGCGCCTCGGTGAGGCGCTTGATGTTCACGTCGAAGAGGCTCGGGTAATCGCGGGCCGCCGGGTCACCGCCCACCGAGGGGATCAGGGTGACGGCGCGCGCGCCGCCGCGCTCAGCGACC
Source organism: Candidatus Methylomirabilota bacterium (assembly GCA_035708525.1). Classification (GTDB taxonomy): domain Bacteria; phylum Methylomirabilota; class Methylomirabilia; order Rokubacteriales; family CSP1-6; genus DASSSH01. The sequence continues at coordinate 3,999 of DASSSH010000070.1, read as the reverse complement.
TCGCGGATCAGCGAGGCCGGCGAGGCGGGCTCGGCGATCAGGATGCGGATTCCGGCCTGCCGCATCCGCTGGGTGAGCGTGGCGAGGTAGGCTGGCGAAGGCGGGACACCTGGGGTCGGCTCGAGCGCGGCCACGATGATCAGGCCGAAGCGCTGGGCGAAGTAGGGCCAGCTCTCGTGCGCGACGACGACGCGGGTGCCCCGGTAGGGGGCCATGGCTTTGAGCCACCCGGCGAGCCGCCGGTCGAAAGCATCGAGGAAGCGCGCGCGGTTGGCATCGAAGCGCGCCCGCTCGGCTGGCGCGAGCCGCGCGAGCGCGACGAGAATGGCCCCGGTGATCGGCCGCGCGTTCTCCGGGTCGAGCCAGTAGTGGGGATTGCCGAAGCCATGCACATGGACGCCGCGCTCGCTGCGCACGCGGGGAACTTCGGTCTCGAGCAGCGCGATTCCCTTGGAGGCGTCGACGACGTTCGACCCTCCCGGGAGGAAGCGCGGCTCGGCTACGGTCTGAAGGATGCGGTCGAGCCAGGGCTCGTGGTCGAGGCCGATCCGCACGAGGAGGGCCGCGGACCTGAGCTCGGCGAGTTGGCCCGGCTTGACCTCCACCGCGTGGGGCTCGTGGATGGGTGGGGCCAGGCTCTGGACGCGGACGGCCGTGCCGCCTACTGCCTCGACGAGGGCTTGCAGGTCGGTGGAAGTCGTGACCACCGGCAGCGGGCCGCCGCCCCAGGCGGGGGCGGCGGCCGCGAGGAGGAGCGCGGTGAGGACCGCGCGGAGCACCTTACTTCTTGGCGACGAAGATGCTCTTGGGGATCATACAGTGCACGCCCTTGCGGACGTTCACCACCTGGGTGACGACGCAGTTCGTCGTCATGGACGCCACCGAGTACGCCTCGTAGCGGTTCAGGGAGACCATCTTCTGCTTCGACAGGAAATCGACCATCTCGCGCGCCGCGATGACCATAGCCTTATTCAGGTCCTCGTCATACCCCATCAGGATCCAGTGGGTCTTGGTCTCGAGCCGGGGCCACTCCAGCTTCATGTCCTTGCGGACGATGAGCTGCATCACGATCTCGCGGTACGCGCACTCGAGACCGGTTAGGTTCAGCTCGGTGCCCTGCCTGCAGTGGGCATCCCCCACCCAGACGAGCCCGCCTTTGAGGAAGATCGGGACGAAGAGGATGGTGCCTTCCTGAAGCTCGTTGATGTCCATGTTTGAGGCGTTCTTCCACGGCCGCAGGGTGGAAACCGGCGCCATGGGGTCCTGGACGCCGCCCTTGCGCGGTGACGGGTCATTGGGATCGATGCCCACGGCCAACGTGCCGGGGAAGGGCTGCAGGTCGATCATGACGCCCGGCTTGAACTCCGCCTGGCGCTTGTCCCAGTCCAGATAGAAGTATTTCACGAAGCCGTCGGGGAATTCGGGGGCCAGGGCCCCGATGGTCGGGAATTCCTTGCCCGGCAGGTTGAAGTTGAAGCCGAAAGCCTTGGGAACAATCTTCACGATTCGGATTTCCATCACGTCGCCAGGCTCGGCGCCGTTGACATAGATGGGACCGGTCACGGTGTGAGGACCGCCTCCGGGGTTCGCCTTGCGGAGGGCGACGATTTCCTCGATGGTGGTGCCCGGTTGGATCTTGTTGTGGGAGTGCATTAGGGTCTCGACGGCGACAGTATCGCCCGAGTTGACGACCAGCTTGGGTGACTCCTTGGGATCGAGCCAGCCCCACTGGCTCGTTTCGAGCGTCGCCGGCAGCACATGGTACTTGCCGCCCGGTGCCGAGACCACCCGGTCGCGCTTGGCCTCCTCCGGCGCCTGCGCCAGCGCGTAGAGGCCGGCAGTCAGCATCAGGGCCAGGACGGCGAGGCCCGTGGCGAGCCATTTGCGGGTCTTCAGTCGAGCCATGGCATGTCTCCTTTCGGTCCGTCGGGTCGCTGCTCGGGCGGCGCTGCCCTGGGTGAAGGGCCCCAATTCTAGCGCAGGTCAGGACCTTCCAGCCAGGGCGCGCTTGAGCTGATCCAGGTGGTTGTCGTCGTGCCAGGCCATCAGCTCGACGAAGTCCTTGACGGTCATGCGGCCGCGGGTCGCGTGAATGCCGCCGCGCTGCCACTGCTCGGGCTTGAGCCCGCGGAGATAAGCGAGGCACTCCTTGCGGCGCGCCCGGAAGGCGGCCAGCGCCTCGTTGACGTCGTTGCGCAGATACTGGCGGTCGGCGGCCCAGCGGTCGGGCTCGACCGGCAGGAACTTGGGCTCGTCCATGGCCATGATGCTCTGAAAGCGCCCCATGAACGACTCCTCAATGTCCCGGATGTGGCAGACAACCTCCTTGGCGGACCAGTTCTTCTCGTCGGGGCGCTTGGACAGGATCGGCTCCGGAACGCCCTTGATCGCGGCGGCGAAGTCGTCGGCCGTCCGCTCCATCCGCCCCATCTGCTCCTCGATGCTCGCCATGCCGTTGCCTCCGTCGGTCACGAGTTGGTGGAAGAGGTGCGATTCCCGCGCGTAGAAGCCCTGGGTATGGAACGAATCCCCGAGCCGCAGCAGGGTGTAGTCGAGATGATGCCCGACTTCGTGCAGCAGCGTCCGGAGAAAGGTCCGGAACGCGACGATGCGCTTCTGCCGCGCCGTCCGCATCCAGAGCGTGATGAGCGGCGGCTCGCCCCGCCGCTTGGGCGTCTCGTAGAGGCCGTGCAGCTCCCCCCAGCGGGCGTGTGGCCGCGCCGCCAGCACCTTCACGCGTACCGCCGGCGCGCCTAGGGCCCGGACGAGCGCCGCCGCGAGCAGTTGAGAGGCGCTCTCCGTGAGCGGCCGCTCCCCCGCCTCGAGCGACCGCGCCAGCTCGCCGACCAGCGGCCGCAGCGTCGCGGCGCCCGGCAGGCGCAGGGCCGTGAGCCCGTCGCTCTTGAGATAGATCGCCTGCTGGCGTCGGGTCAGCCGCTGGAAGTACGCAAAGGGCATCCGGGACAGGATGCTACCGCCTGGCGAGGGCGAGGGTCAACTGAACCCGTAGTCGTCCGTCGGTGCCTTGCTAGCCCTACCCGAGTGCACTAAGCTCTTGTCGGATTGTTGGATGGGGAACGGGCTGGAGGTCGGCGACGTGGGTCGAGGGTACGAGACGGACAGCTTCCTGATCACGACCGGAGACGGGCGATCCACGGAAGAGCTCGTGGAGGCCGGCGGGTACGCGTACGCGCACTCGTGCGTGACCTCGGAGAGCTTCCCGGTACGACACCTTGGCGAGACACGGGTCCGTGAGATCATGCTCCTGGAGTTCCAGGACGGCGTCACCTCGGAGGAAGTCATCACCGAGGCGACGCGGCTCGGTCTCGAGCGGCCCACGTATGAAGATGCGCTCTATTTCGGAATCGCATACCCCGACGTGCAGCGTGAGCGGCCGGTGGTCTTCCTCCATCACCCCTGGCTCGGGCTCTTCGGCCGCCGAGATGTGCTCTGCCTGTGGAGCAATGCGGGGCGGCGGGAGCTGGGTCTCGAGGGTTTCGACGTCCCATGGAGCCGGGACTACCGATTCGCGTTCGTTTCGACTCGGATGGCGTGAGGAGGATGCTCAATGAATACGGGACGGCATGCCGCAGGGGAGCTTCATTGGGGTCAGGTCTTGAATTACGACATTTGCTGACAACGCGTGCATTGTCACAAAATGTTGTATTTCAAGACCTGACCCCACTACTTGCCGGACCAGTTGGGCTTGCGCTTCTCCACGAAGGCGCGCGCGCCTTCGACGCGGTCCTCGGTAGTGCGCAGCAGGGTCGCCAGGTCGTTCTCCAACCGCAGGCCGTCGGCGAGGGGCAGCTCGAGCCCGGCCACTACGGCCTCTTTCGCATAGCGGAGCGCGACGGGCGCCTTCTCGGCGATTGAGCGCGCCAGGGCGTGCGCCGACGGCAGCAGCTCGCCGACCGGCACCACGCGCTCCACCAGCCCGATCCTCAGCGCCTCGGCTGCCGGCACGCGCATGCCCGTGAGGATCATCTCGAGCGCCTT